>NZ_JASCOM010000140.1:0-15698 GCF_029959925.1 Pseudomonas sp. PS02303 | reverse complement strand
CGATAGCGGTGTGCCAGTTACGTTGAAGCGGGCTGAACGATCGCTATCGCGAGCAGGCTCGCTCCTACAGGGGTTGTCTGCGCGCCGACCGGAACGCGAAACATTTTCTTTCACATTGTCGTTCGGGATTTCCGTTCCTCATCCGTCCTATATAGATGCAGTCAGTCCGCGTAGGCAAAAGCCACGGACGACTTTTCATGGACCTCATCGCTGGGAAGCCCGCAGCAGAGGCCTTCCCATCGATACAAGACCTTTAATCATGTCGAAGAAATCCCGCTCCAAACTCTGGTTTCTGGTCCATAGCTGGCTGGCCTTGCCGATCTGGTTTTTCGTACTGATCGTCTGTGTCACCGGCACACTGGCGGTGGTCAGTCAGGAAATTGTCTGGCTGGCCAACCCGCAGATGCGCGCCAGCCAACCCACCGACGACGCACCGCTGCTCAGTTATGACCAGATCGTCGCCGCCATCAAGAAGGCGGAACCGAACACCCTGGTCGAGGCCATCAGCCGGCCCGACGAGTCGCACTTCGCGCTCGATGTCGATGTCAGCTACCCCGACGGGCGCTCGGTGAAGGTTTACGTCAACCCGTACAGCGGCGTGATTCAGGGCGCCGCCCCGCCATTCAATTTCCAGGCCTTCACCCGTGCATTGCATGGCTGGTGGCTGGTGCCGTTCACCAACGGTTACAGCTGGGGCTGGTACCTGGTGTCGTTCCTGAGCTTGCCTTTGCTGGCGTCTTTGGTGACCGGGCTGGTGGTCTACAAGCGCTTCTGGAAAGGTTTCTTTAGACCGACGTTACGCATCCGTCATGGCGCGCGGATTTTCTGGGGCGACTTTCACCGCCTGAGCGGCATCTGGTCGATCTGGTTCATCGCGGTGATTTCCATCACCAGCACCTGGTTCCTCATCCAGGCGTTCATGTTCGATAACCAGGTGTCGATCTCCACCGCGCCGGTGGCCTTGGTGGTTCCACGTGAGAGCGTGCCGGTGAGCACCGATGGCTCGCCAGCGCCGATGATCAGCCTGGAAGCCGCGATTGCCCAGGCCAAGGAACGCATCCCGGGTCTGGAAGACAGCTTCGTCAGCCTGCCCGCCAACGCCTATAGCTACCTCACGGTGGGCGGTCGCAGTTGGTATCCGTTGATGTTCCAGACTGCCGAGATCAACCCGTACACCGGCGATATCGCCGCCACCCGCCTGCTGTCGGACCGTTCCGGCCTGGAGCTGGTGACCGAATCCATGCGGCCGCTGCACACCGGTGATTTCGGCGGCCTCTGGATCAAGCTGATCTGGTTCTTCTTCGGTTTGATCCTGAGCATGATGGTCCTTAGCGGCCTGCTGATCTGGACCAAGCGCACCGCCCTGGCCACGGCCAATGCCCTCAAGCGCAAAGACAAACGTCCTCGCACCGCCGCTGTCGATCGCCGCGAAACCACGGAGGTCAGCCAATGAGCCTGTTCACCGCTGAAAAACCAGCCTCGAAACTGAGCCGCTTCTGGCACAAATGGCGCTTCCACATCAACGTTCTGCTGCTGCTGGTGCCACTGGGGTTCATGCCCAAATACTTTGCCGACGCGGCGCTGTTTCGCGGCGACACCGGCCTGGGTGAGCGGGAAATCGGTGAAGTGCAGGTCGGGCCCTGGAGCCTGCGCCTCGCCGAGTTGCGCAACGAAGCCCCGACCCTCGATGGCCCGGCCGGCCACATGAAGAGCTTCAACGCGGCGCTGTGCGACAGCTGCCGCGACCAGGTCAAGGCGACGTATCTGCGCATCGGCAAACCCCGCAGCCTGCGCGCCGCCGGGGTGATTTTCTTCGGCACGCCGTACCGCATGGGCGCGATGCTGCCGATCCCCGAAAAGACCAAAGCCGACGCCGAACTGTGGATCACCATGGAAGGCTGGGACGGCGCGATGCATCAAGCGTCGATCCCCCTGAGCCAGGCATCCCCCGCCACCCTCGCGTGGCTGAACAAACAAGGAGGCAAACCATGATGCTACGTTCTCTAAACGCGGTTTTACTGGTGCTCTGCGCCGGGTTCAGCGCCAGCGCCCTGGCCCACAACCCGATGTGCGAATGCAAAGCCATCGACGCCGAACAAATCAAATGCACGGGCGGTTTCTCCGACGGCAGCGGCGCACCGGGGGTGACGCTGGATGTGATCGGCTACGACGAAACCATCCTGGTACCGGGCAAGCTCGGTGCCGATTCGACCCTCACTTTCAAGAAGCCCGGTGCCGAATTCTACGTGCTGTTCGACGCAGGCCCCGGCCACGTCGTCGAGATCGACCAAGCGGACATCGAAGCCCCATGAGTACGCCTACCACGCACGTCGTCCGCCCGGCCGGTGCCGGCCATGAAACCCTGTATGTGTTGCTGTTGTGCCTGATGATCCTGGCGGTAGCCGGTTCGGTGGTCGCCTGGCGCCATGAGCCTCAGGAAGTCAGCAGCGTAGGCAGCCATCAGCTGGATGCCCGTCGCGATCTGAGCGCATCCGAGCAAGGCATCTATGCCGACCTGCGGGTGACGCTGGACGAGATTCATCTGCTGCGTCAGGAACAGCAAGCGCTGCCGACGCCCGCAACGCTTGCCGATGAAGGCTTTGCACCATTTGCCCAGGACGCCAGTTCCGTCAGCCGTGGCGGCCATGCCTGGCAGCTGCTCGACGCCAAGGCCTATTTCGGTCAAAGCCAGACGCCCGCCGTGGCCGGTTCGTTTCTGATGCGCCTGACTGCTGGCGACGATGCCCCTGACGTCTGGCTCAATCGCGACAAAGCCCTCGCGGCCCCGACCGATCTCACTGACGCCGCGCTGGAAAGCGCCGGCTGGCAGCAGATCGTCGCGCAATTCGATGCCGGCGTGACCCGCCAGCACCGGCACTGAACCCTCGCCTTCACCCGAGAGAAGACCGCTTTCCCATGCCTATTTCATCTCAACGCTCATTCCTGCGCCCGCTGCTGGTCGGCCTGCTTGCCTTATTGCTGACGCCACTGGTCAGCGCCGAGGATGCCAAACGCCTGCGCATCGGCATTACCCTGCACCCTTATTACAGCTACGTGGCCAACATTGTCGGTGACAAGGCCGAAGTGGTGCCGCTGATCCCGGCCGGTTTCAACCCGCACGCCTATGAGCCCCGCGCCGAAGACATCAAGCGCATCAGCGGGCTCGATGTGGTCGTACTCAATGGCGTCGGTCATGACGACTTCGCCGACCGCATGATCGCCGCCAGCGAAACGCCGAACGTCCCGGTGATCGAAGCCAACGAAAACGTGCCGCTGCTGGCGGCCACTGGCACCGCCGCACGCGGGGCCGGCAAGGTGGTGAACCCGCACACCTTCCTGTCGATCAGCGCCTCCATTGCCCAGGTCAACAACATTGCCCGGGAACTGGGCAAGCTCGACCCGGCTAATGCCAAGACCTACACCCAGAACGCCCGCGCCTACGGCAAGCGCCTGCGGCAAATGCGCGCCGACGCCCTGGCGAAACTGACCCAGGCACCGAACGCCGAACTGCGAGTGGCCACGGTGCACGCGGCTTATGACTACCTGCTGCGCGAATTCGGCCTCGAAGTGACCGCCGTGGTCGAGCCGGCCCACGGCATCGAGCCGAGCCCAAGCCAGCTGAAAAAGACCATCGATCAACTGCGGGAACTGGACGTGAAGGTGATCTTCTCCGAGATGGATTTCCCGTCCAGCTACGTCGACACCATCCAGCGTGAGTCCGGGGTGAAGCTGTACCCGCTGTCGCACATTTCCTATGGCGAATACACCGCCGACAAGTACGAAAAGGAAATGACCGGCAACCTCAACACCGTGGTTCGGGCGATTCAGGAGTCGGGGAAATGACGGCGAAAGAAACCATCAGCGAGTCGCCTGTGGCTGTGGGAGCGACCACGCCCGCGAAGGTGTCCAGTCATTCGACATCATCGCTAAATGACCCACCGCAATCGCGAGCAGGTCGAATCGTCGCGCCGTCACTCCCACAGGTTTCGGGGCCGACGCTGGATTTTGCGCAGGTCAGTTTGACGCTGGGGCGCACGACGATCCTCGACAACGTGACCTTCCAGGTCCAGCCCGGCAGCGTGCATGCGCTGGTCGGCCCGAACGGTGGCGGCAAGAGCTCGCTGATCAAGACTCTGCTCGGACAGATGCCACATCAAGGTCGCTTGAGCCTGCAATGGCCGGGCACACCGGGGACCATCGGTTATGTGCCTCAGGCGCTGGAATTCGACCGCGGCCTGCCCATGACCGTCGACGATTTCATGGCTGCGATGTGTCAGCGTCGTCCGGCGTTCCTCGGTTTGAGCAAGCATTACGCAGCCGCGATTGGTGAAGCGCTGGAACGGGTCGGCCTGCAGGACAAGCGCAAGCGGCGCATGGGCGCGTTGTCCGGTGGGGAGCGTCAGCGCGTGTTGCTCGCTCAAGGGTTGATCCCGGCGCCGCAGTTGCTGGTGCTCGACGAGCCGATGTCGGCCCTCGACGAGGCCGGTATCCAGGTGTTCGAGCGATTGCTCGGCGACTGGCGCCAGAGCGGCATCACCGTGTTATGGATCGAGCATGATCTGGAAGCCGTCGGGCGTCTGGCCGACCGGGTGACCGGACTCAATCGCCGGGTGCTGTTCGATGCCACGCCGAAACAGGCGCTGACCCCGGAACGCCTGCTGACCCTGTTCTCGACCCATCCACGGAGCGCTGCCTGATGAGTTATGAAGCCTTTCGCTTGATGGTTCAGGGTTGGGCGTCTTCGGGTTATCTGCCTGAAGCGCTGGCCTATGGTTTTGTGGTCAACGCCCTGCTCGCCGGTTTACTGATCGGCCCGGTGCTGGGCGGTCTGGGCACGCTGGTGGTGGTCAAGCGCTTCGCGTTTTTCTCCGAAGCGGTGGGTCACGCGGCATTGACCGGCGTGGCCGTCGGCATCCTGCTCGGCGAACCTTACACCGGGCCTTACGGCAGCCTGTTCGGTTACTGCCTGCTGTTCGGCATCCTGCTCAACTACCTGCGCAACCGCACCGGGCTGGCGCCGGATACGTTGATCGGTGTGTTCCTCTCGGTGTCGTTGGCCCTGGGCGCGAGCCTGCTGCTGATCCTGGCGGGCAAGATCAACGTGCACATCCTCGAAAACGTGCTGTTCGGTTCGGTGCTGACGGTCAACGGTAACGATCTGCTGGTGCTGGCCATCGTCGGTTCGCTGGTCATGGCGCTGGCCTTGCCGCTGTACAACCGCATCATGCTGGCCAGTTTCAACCCGCAGCTGGCGGCGGTTCGTGGTGTGGCGGTGAAGACCCTGGATTATCTGTTTGTGATTCTGGTGACCATGATCACCGTGGCCGCAGTGAAAGTCATCGGCGCGATTCTGGTCGGTGCGCTGCTGGTGATTCCCGCCGCAGCGGCACGCTTGCTCAGCCAGTCGCTGAAGGGTTTCTTCTGGTGCTCGGTGCTGATCGCCACAGTCAGCACGCTGTGCGGGATCCTCGCGCCGATCGTCTTCGACCTGCCCATTCCGTCCGGTGCCGCGATCATTCTGGTCGCCGGTATCGCCTTCGCCCTCGCCGCCATCGCCCGCGGCGTTGTCCCAAGCCTGAAAGGGAATATCGGATAAATGTCTTTTTCTCTGCGTCAACTGACCCTGGCCGTCGCTCTGTGCGGGCTGGTCACTACCCCCTTTGCAGCGGACACAAAACCCCTGCGCGTGCTGGCGTCCTTGCCGATCACTTACGGGCTGGGTGAGGTCTTGCTCAAGGGCACCGACGTCACCCTTGAACGTGCTGCGCCGGCGAACCTGCCGGGCAGCCGTCAGACCGCGTACTTCACCGGTCGTGGCGCTCCGGCGCTGGCCAGACTGGCGACCGACGCCGATGCGGTGATCGGTCTGCGCTCACTGTGGGCAGACGATCCGCTGTACCCGATTGCCCGGCGCAGCAACATTCGTATCGTCGAAGTCGACGCCGCCCGCCCGGTGGACGGCGCCCTGCCCGGCATCGCCGTGCAGCCGGGCAATAAGGTCGACGGCTTGAACAGCCAGCCGTGGCTTTCCAGCAACAACATGGGGCGGATGGCGGATGTGATGGCGGCGGACCTGGTGCGCCTGGCGCCCGAGGCCAAGCCTGCGATCGAGGCTAACCTGGCGGCACTGAAACAGCGCTTGCTCAAGCTCAGCGCGGACAGCGAAGCGCGATTGGCCAGTGCCGATAACCTCACTGTAATGAGCCTGAGCGATCACTTCGGCTACTTGATCGGCGGGTTGAACCTGGAGCTGATCGGCCTCGATGCACGGCCGGACGCCGAGTGGACACCTGAAGCACTCAAGCAATTGGGCGCGACGCTGAAGGACAATGATGTGGCGGTGGTGTTGCATCATCGCCAGCCGTCTGAGGCGGTGAAAGCGGTGATCGCAGAGGCAGGCAGTCGGCTGGTGGTGTTGAGTGTCGACGCGGCGGAACCGGTGGCTGAGCTGGAAGGGAATGTGGATCGGGTGATCAAGGGGTTGAGCGGGGTTTAACGTCAGTGAGTCCACGTTATCGTTCATCGCGAGCAGGCTCGCGCCCACAGGGGATTTGTGTCACGCCATAGATCCAATGTAGGAGCGAGCCTGCTCGCGAAGGCGGCCTGACAGGCGAGACACATTCCAGACATGAAAAAGCCCGCTGACTGTCACCAGTCCAGCGGGCTTCCTTTTGCGTCGTGCCTTAGTTAGCCACTGCCGCCTGCTCGTCCATCTTCTGACGCAAGCTCAACGGGCGCATGTCGGTCCAGGTTTCTTCGATGTAGGCCAGGCATTCCTTTTTCAGGCCGCTCTTGCCCACGGTGCGCCAGCCGGCAGGCACCGCTTTGTAGTCGGGCCAGATCGAGTATTGCTCTTCGTGGTTGACCACGACCTGAAAGAGGATGTCCTCGCGGTCGAATACTGACGTCATGCTGTGTCTCCATCGCTGTAGGGTGGGCTGCGCGGCGTGCGCAGCCGGTATGTAGAAGGAACGTTGCGCGGCGCGAAAAATTTAGAGGCTGGCGGTGGCTGCGGCCATGGCCCGGCCGAAAATCTCGGCCACCCGATCGATTTCCGCGGAGGTAATCACCAGCGGCGGCAGGAAACGCACCACGCCGCCGTGACGCCCACCCAGCTCAAGAATCAGCCCGCGCTTGAGGCATTCACGCTGCACCAGCGGCGCCAGGCGACCGAAGATCGGCGGATGCCCCAATGCATCGGGCGCACCCGTCGGATCGACCAGCTCAACGCCGAGCATCAAGCCGCGCCCGCGAATGTCGCCCAATTGCGGGAAGTCCCGCTGCAGAATGCGCAGGTGCTCGCTCAGGCGCTCGCCCATGGCGGCAGCGTGCTCGCAGACCTTGTGTTCGGTCAGGTAACGCATCACCGCAGAACCCGCCGCCATGGCCATCTGATTACCGCGGAAAGTCCCGGCATGAGCGCCCGGCAGCCAGGTGTCGAGCCAGTCGCGGTAAACCACGACGGCGAGTGGCAGACTGCCGCCGATGGCTTTGGACATGACCACCACGTCCGGAATGATCCCCGCGTGCTCGAAGGCGAACATCTTGCCGGTGCGAGCGAAACCGCTCTGGATTTCATCGACGATCAGCGCCACGCCGGCCTGTTCGGTGATGCGCCGCAGGCCGCGCAGCCAATCGAGATCGGCCGGGATCACCCCGCCCTCGCCCTGCACCGCTTCGACGATCACCGCCGCCGGCAATTGCACGCCGGCCTCTGGATCATTGAGCAGGTTTTCCAGGTAGCTCAGGTTGACCTTCACCCCTTGCGCACCGCCGAGGCCGAACGGGCAGCGGTAGTCGTAGGGATACGGCATGAACTGCACGCCGTTGCTGAGCAAGGCGCCCAGCGGCTTTTTCGGCCCCAGGCTGCCCATCAGGCTCAGCGCGCCCTGGCTCATGCCGTGATAACCGCCCTGGAATGACAACACGGTGCTGCGTCCGGTGGCGGTGCGCACCAGTTTCAGCGCGGCTTCCACCGCGTCGGTGCCGGTGGGGCCGCAGAACTGGATCTTGGCTTCAGCAGCCAACGCCGCCGGCAGCAAACCGAACAGGTCCTGGACGAATTGATCCTTGACCGGCGTGGTCAGGTCGAGGGTGTGCAGCGGCAACTCATCGCTCAGCACTTGCTGGATCGCTTCGATCACCACCGCATGGTTATGCCCCAGGGCCAATGTCCCGGCACCCGCCAGGCAGTCGATGAAACGGCGGCCTTCGACGTCTTCGACATAAATGCCCTTGGCGCGCTTGAGCGCCAGGGGAATGCGTCGCGGGTAACTGCGGGCATTCGATTCCTGCTGGTTTTGACGGGCCAGCAACGGCGATTCATTGAACTGATACAGCGTCTCGACCGGCGCCGGAGCGATCCGGGCCGACTGATCTTCCATAAGGCTGGTAGCGACTGACATCTCTCGACCCCTCAATAAGGTTTTCCTGTTCTGGAAACGCATCAGGGCGCCGAGGATTTAGACCCTCGATCAGCTTTCTATGAAGGCGGTGTCAGTGCCTTATGCATTGGAATGGCATGGAGCCCGGCCACGATGAAGATTTCAGCGCAGGGCCGGTACCCCAAATGGCGATAAAAAGCCTCGCTGGTGCGGGTGCTGTTGAGGCGAGCCTGGCCCAGTCCCTGATTGATCAACCAGCCTTCGAGGTCGTGAACCAGCGCCTCTCCGGCACCGCGACGAAACCATTCCGGCTGCACATAGCAGAACGCGACCTTGCCACTGATCGCCGCCATGGCGACACCGACCGGTTTGTCCTGCAACAGGGCGATGTTCAGGTACAACCGTTGGTCGGTCAGCCACGGTTGCACGTGCTCGATGGTTTTGTTGTGGGTCCAGGTGGCGACGGTTCTCGGGTCGTTGCGATGGTCGAGCGCGCAGCCGACACGAATGGAGCGCTCGACGATCCGACTGATGATGCCGGCGTCGGCGGGGGTTGCCTTGCAGATGTGAATCGATGCATCCATGGCGCTGTTACCTCAATCCATTGAGAAAAAGCTGCCGGGGACGATAGCGCTGTGGCGAGTCGCTGACTAATGGAGAGAAGTTACATTTGATGTGCAACACAGCCTCCCTTGTGGGAGTGAGCCTGCTCGCGATGGCGGTGTAACAGTCAACATGGATGTTGGATGTTATGGCCTCATCGCGAGCAGGCTCACGCCCACAGGGAAAGGTTGCGGTGTTGGTTAGAGGGGTTGCAATGGCATGGTCAATTCAACCCGCAACCCATCCGGCCGGCTGTCGAAATGCAGGGTGCAACCGCACCGCTGAACAATCGCCTGGACAATCGCCAGGCCCAATCCGCAGCCGGTGCTCTGGCCGTTGCGCCAGAAACGTTGGGTCAGGTGTTGCAGGTCATCATCGGCAATGCCCGGGCCGTGGTCGCGGACCAGAAAGCGTGCGCGACTGCCAGTGGTTTCCAGGCTCAGTTCCACCGATCCGTCGCCCGGGGTATGGCGCAGGGCGTTGTCCAGCAAATTGCGCAATGCGGCGATCGACAGCACCGCGGGCATCTGCACCGGGGCATCGGAGAACTTCGCTGGCATGTGCAGCTTGATCCGCCGACGATCACCGCTGGCCGCATCCTGAATCGCCAGTTTCGCCACCTGTTCGGCGCTGCATTGCACCCCGTCGTCGAACGACAGACTGCCCTCGACCCGCGCCAGCAGCAGCAATTGCTCCAGCGTGCGGTGCATGCGGTCGGCGCCCTCTTCTGCCCGTGCCAGGGACTGATCCCGGGCCGCGCCATCAGTCATGCGCGCCACTTGCAGATGGGTTTTGATTGCGGTCAGGGGGCTGCGTAATTCGTGGGCCGCGTCGCCGGTCAGGCGGCGTTCGCGCTCGATGGTCTTGCCGATGCGCTGGAACAGCTGATTCTGGGTGTCCAGCAACGGTTGAAGCTCGCTGGGCAGCGGCTGGATCTGCAAGGGTTCGAGCGAATCGGCGCTGCGGCGCATCAAGGCATCGCGCATCCGGTTGAGCGGCGCCAGCCCCTGGCCAATCCCCAGCCACAACAGGCACAGGCAGCCAAGCAACGCCACGCCCACCGGCACCGAAGCGGCCAGCAGGATCGACATGTTCAGCGCCTCACGCTCGATCTGCCGATCCGCCGTGGTAATGCGCAGATCACCGCGAGCCAGGGTGAAGCTGCGCCACGGCGCGCCGTCGATCATCTGATCGTGGAAGCCCATTTTCTCGGCTTCCAGGGTTTGTTGCGGATCGGTGTGACTGCGGGCGAGGATTTCGCCGCGCAACGAGCTGACCTGACAGGCCATGCCACCCGGAATATTCAGTTGTTCCGCGCTGAAATGGGTGCCCTCGCCCTTGCTCGGCAACGCGGGCAATTGTTCCATCAGGCCGGCGACCATGCGCGCCGATGCCACCAACCGCTGGTCGAGGGAAAACATCATTTGGTTGCGCAGGTCGCTGAGCATCCAGGCCGCCGCCAGGGCCCAGATCAGCGCAAAAGCGGCGCCGAGCGTCAGGCTCAGGCGCAAACGCAGGCTCATCACTTTTTCATTTCCTCTCCACCATCGGCGGGCCCCAGGCGATAACCCAGGCCGCGCACGGTCTCGACAATGCCATTGCCGAGTTTGCGCCGCAGGTGATGGATATGCACGTTGAGGGCGTTGCTTTCCAGTTCGTCATTGAAACCGTAGACGCTGTCCTTCAATTGTTCGGTGGACAGCACTCGGCCACGGTTATGCAGCAAGGCTTGCAACAGCGACTGTTCACGCCGCGAAAGGTCGACGGACTGGCCGCCGAGCATGGTTTCCCGGCTGCTCGGGTCGTAGGTCAGACGGCCGTGTTCGATCAGGTTGACGCTGCGCCCCGCCACGCGTCGCAACAAGGTGTGCAGACGGGCTGCGAGTTCACGCAGGTCGAACGGTTTGAGCAGGTAATCGTCGGCGCCGGCCTGCAAGCCATCGACGCGGTCAGTGACCGAGTCCCGCGCCGTCAGGATCAGCACCGGAATCTCAAGGCCACTGTGGCGCAACTGCTGCAACAACTTCAGGCCGTCCTCATCGGGAAGACCAAGGTCGAGCACCATGACGTCGAACTCAGCCACCTTGAGCATCGCCCGGGCAGCCGATGCCGTGGCGACGTGCTCCACCGTCAGGCCCTGTGCGGTGAGGCCGGCGACAATGCCGCTGGCGATCAGCTCATCATCTTCACAAACCAGTACGTGCATGGGCGCTCCATGAGTAAAAACGCGAGTCAAGCAGATGTGGATTAAGGCGCAATTATGTCAATTGCGAGGGATGACGAATAGCCCGGCTTTCTGTCACCCAACCAAATCAAACTTACTCATTCACCTTAGTTGCAAAGCGACACAAACAACCTCAAAAAAAACTCTTATTGATTTTCGTAAAGCGATAAGCTCAACCCGCAACTAATTCACAACACCAAAACATGACAACCCGACCACAAACCTGCTCTTGAACAACCAACAAACGTTTAACTATTGAAAGGAACAACAACATGCCAATCTTGAAAAACTTTGTCACCGTCGACTGGCGCTCTGGCAAAGATGGAATTCATTTCTTCTTCAAAGACATAAATAAATACTCTCGATACAGCCTTGGCGACAGGCAAGTTCCAAAGGGATACCCGAGCGATATTTCATACGGCAACTGGAATGACTTCCACTCCCATGCCAAAAACCTACGCTTTGGCTTAACCACCACTGATCTGATCAATGAATCTGAAGGTTATGACTCTGACGCAACATGGTTGTTTTTTTACGAAGGCACTACACCGACCGTCTGCAAGTATAATCAAGACACCGATAGAGTCAGTTATATAAAGCCTGTGGAAAATACTGGATGGGCTCCCATTCTTCCTTATTTCGATCGTATCATCGCAGTCACATGGTGGACTCTAAACGAAACGGGCCACATATTTAAGTTCATCATGAGCGACGGAAAGCACTTCCAATTCAACTACAAAAGCAACTATTACAATCAACCCTCCATCTCCCCGACCGTCTGGAGCGGACTGTCCCCCTACCTCGACCGAATTATTACCGGCGTGCAAAAAGACAGTAATAGTGACGACAATTATTTCTACATCTTCCTGACTGGCAACGAATACATCATCTACAACCTGCAAATGAATCGTATGCATTCTGGCCCGCACCCGGTGAATGAGGTGAATTGGCCCGGATTGCTACGAGACTGAGAATCTGTCGACTCGCGGTTAATCATCGGTTAATCGCCGCCTCCCATTGTGCACCTCACTTGCACAGGGATAAGGCTTACCCATGCGTCGACTGTTTCTTCTTTTTGTTCTCTTGATCTCGGGTGTGGCCCAGGCAGGGACCAATCCGTTCGATACCAAACCTGAATTTTTACCGGTGGAAAAGGCCTTTGTCTTTACTTCCGAGCGCCTTGAATCGGGTGAAACACAGCTCTTTTGGCAAATTACCGACGGCTATTACCTTTACCAGAAACGTCTGAAATTCGAGGGGTTGCCCTCGCAGCAACAGCCGCCATTACCCGAAGGTGAAGCGCACAGTGATGAGTTCTTCGGCGAACAACCGGTGTATCGCCAAGGCCTGGAACTGAAGATTCCGGCGGGCGCCACCGGTCAGATCAAGGTGGGCTTCCAGGGGTGTGCGGATGCCGGATTGTGCTATCCGCCGCAAACCCAGGTCGTGGACCTGGGTGGCAACGTTGCGGGCGCAACCAACGAAGCACCGGATCAGGCCCTGGCCAGCGGCCTGCAACAACGGGCGCTGGGCTGGAGCTTGCTGGTGTTCTTCGGTCTGGGCCTGCTGCTGGCCTTCACTCCTTGCTCGTTGCCGATGCTGCCGATACTGGCCGGGTTGATCGTCGGCAGCGGCGCCACGCCCAAACGCGGTTTCGCCCTGGCGACCAGCTACGTGGTGAGCATGGCGCTGGTGTATGCGGCGATGGGTGTGCTGGCCGCGCTGCTTGGTGCGAACCTTCAGGCGCTGTTGCAGAACCCCTGGCTGCTGGGCAGCTTCGCGGCGATATTTGTCCTGCTGGCGTTGCCGATGTTCGGTTTCTTCGAGCTGCAACTGCCGGTGGCGGTGCGTGATCGGCTGGAAAATGTGTCGCGCAATCAGCGTGGCGGCAGTCTGATCGGTGCCGGTGTGCTCGGGGCCTTGTCGGGGCTGCTGGTCGGCCCGTGCATGACCGCGCCATTGGCCGGCGCCCTGCTCTACATCGCACAAAGCGGTAATGCGCTGCATGGCGGGCTGATTCTGTTCGCAATGGGCATCGGCATCGGTGTGCCGCTGTTGTTGCTGGTGACCGTGGGCAATCGCTTCCTGCCCAAACCCGGCGCCTGGATGAACCTGCTCAAAGGCGTGTTCGGTTTCCTGTTCCTCGCCACCGCCCTGCTGATGCTGCGCCCGGTGCTGGATCAATCGCTGTGGATCGGTTTGTGTGGCGCCTTGCTGCTGATTGCCGCCTATAGCGCCTGGAAACAGTCGGAAGGTTTTGGCCGCGTCGCCCATCTGTTCGGCGCCAGTGCGCTGTTGCTCGGGATGTGGGGCGGTCTGCTGATGATCGGGGCCGCCGGGGGCAGTGATGACTTGCTCAAACCGTTGCAGGTCTACAGCGCTTCCGCCTCTTCCGGCAATGCCGCTCGCCCGACCGGCCATGAGGCCTTCACCACGATCAACAATCCGCAAGCGCTGCAACAGGAACTGGACGCCGCCCAGGCCCAGGGCCAATGGGTGCTGCTGGACTACTACGCCGACTGGTGTGTGTCGTGCAAAGTCATGGAAAAACAGGTCTTCGGCAAAGCCCATGTAATGGCAGCGCTGAGCGATGTGCGCTTGCTACGGCTGGACGTCACCGCCGACAATGCCGACAGCCGCGAACTGCTCGGCCGTTATAAAGTGCCGGGGCCACCGAGTTTTCTGTGGATCGGCGCAGACGGCCAGGAGCGCCGCAGTCAGCGCATCACCGGCGAGGTCGATGCCGACACCTTCCTGCAACGCTGGACCACCACCCGAGACGCCCGTTAATGCTGACCTTTACCCTCGGCACTTTTGCCATCGCGCTTAACCATCTGCTGCTGATCAGTGCCCTGGCGCTGGCGACGTTTGTCGGCTGGCGGGTGGCCAAGCGCGGTGGAGAGAACCCCGAGTCGGCGCTGTTCAGCCTTTTTTTGCTGGGCATGCTGGCGGCACGGGTCGGGTTCGTCGGCGCCTACTGGGCCCACTATCGCAACGATCCGTGGCAGATCATCGACCTGCGCGATGGCGGTTTCCTCGCCTGGCCCGGAGTGATTGTGCTGCTGCTCACCGCGCTGTATCGCGGTTGGCGCCGGCCGGGTCTGCGCCGCCCGCTGGGGTTTGGCGTGGCCAGCGGGTTGGCATTCTGGCTGCTGGCGACTTTCTCTCTGAGTATTTACGAACAAGGCACGCGCCTGCCGGAAATCGCCCTGCGCAACGCCGCCGGCGAAACCGTGCAACTGGCGGACTACAAGGGTGGACCGCTGGTCATCAATCTCTGGGCCACCTGGTGCCCGCCGTGCCGCCGGGAAATGCCGGTGCTGGAAAACGCCCAGCAACAGCGCCCGGACCTGACCTTCCTGTTCGTCAATCAGGCCGAAAGCATGCAAAGCGTCAGCACCTTCCTCGAAACCCAAGGCCTGAGCCTGACCAACGTGCTGTTCGACGGCAGCGGTCGACTGGGTCAGGCCGTGGGTTCCATGGCATTGCCGACTACGCTGTTCTATAGCCCCGACGGTCGATTGCTGGGCAGCCATTTGGGTGAACTCTCGGATGCCAGCCTGGCCCGCGCCCTGGAAAACTTCGACACCCCTTCTCCTGCCGTACCGGCCACCTCTTCAAGGAAACTGCCATGCCCCGCCTCCGCCACCTGCTGACGCTGACTCTGGGCGCAGCGCTGCTGCACCTGCCGTCGGTGCAGGCCGCCGAAGAATTGCCTGAAGCGATCAAGAAGATCGAAGCCAAGGGCGCGAAAATCGTCGGTCAGTTCGACGCACCCGATGGGCTGCGCGGTTACGCCGCCCAGTACCAGAACCGCGGTATCGCGCTGTACCTGACCCCGGACGGCAAGCATGTACTGCTGGGCAATCTGTACGACGCCGAGGGCAACGACCTGAGCAGTGCACCGTTGCAGAAACTGGTCTACGCGCCGATGTCCAAGGAAGTCTGGGCCAAGATGGAAGCCAGCAACTGGATCGCCGACGGCAAAAAAGATGCGCCACGCATCGTGTACTTGTTCAGCGACCCGAACTGCCCCTACTGCAACATGTTCTGGGAACAGGCTCGGCCGTGGGTCAATGCCGGCAAAGTGCAGCTGCGGCACATCATGGTCGGGATCATTCGCGAAGACAGCCCGGGCAAATCCGCCGCGCTGCTGGCCGCCAAGGACCCGAGCAAGGCGCTGGAAGATCACGAAAAATCCGGCAAGGGCAGTTCGCTGAAAGCCCTGAAGGACGTGCCGCCAGCGATTCAGGCGAAATTGGCGGCGAACATGCAGTTGATGGAAGACCTGGAACTGCAGGCCACCCCGGCGATTTTCTACATGGACGACAAGGGCGAGCTGCAACAGCAGCAAGGCGCGCCTTCGCCGGACAAGTTGATGAAAATTCTCGGGCCCAAGTAGTTTGCTGCAGAGACTTGGTGACCACACCGGCCCCATCGCGAGCAGGCTCGCTCCCACATTTGAATGCATTCCCCCTGTGGGAGCG
>NZ_JASCOM010000013.1:0-68615 GCF_029959925.1 Pseudomonas sp. PS02303 | reverse complement strand
CGCGAATGCGGTGGATCAGCTGATATCAATGTTGATTGACACACCGCTTTCGCGAGCAGGCTCGCTCCCACAGGGAATTGCGGTGGGTCCTACACCTCAGTTTTACTTGCGCGCCAGTTTGTAGCGCACGCACTCTTCATAAAAATTCTGCCGGACATCCGCTGGCTTGAACCGCGACTTGCTGTCGTAAGTCTGTTCGGTGATGCCCATCGCCATCATGCGCATCCACGCCTTGCTGAATTTGTAGGCCTGTAGCTTCTGCCGGGCGGCATACAGGGAGACCCCGGCCAGCTTGAGTTCCTGGGCCCTCGCCGCCGTGCCCGCCCCCCAGCTGCACATATACCGGTCATTGGACGCCAGTTCCTTGGCTTGGGCAGAGGCTGCAACGCTGGCCAGGGCAAACGAGATCATCGTGACAAATACACTTCGCAATTGCATTCCGCCTAACCACCTGAAAATGAAGTGGATTTTGGCGACAACCGTGACGCTTCGGGGCCAGCAAAATGCCTCTTTTTCAGCTATTGCAGCTTGAGCGTCTACGACAGCATCGAGACCGGCACCGAAATGCCGGCGCGCCTGCGGGCCGTGCTCGGCGACGATCAGGATGTGCGCGTGATCATTGTCGACCCTGCGCCGCAGATCGGCGCGACGATGGGTGACGGCATTCGTCCCTCCATCATCGAAGCGTCCGAACACCTGGGCGTCGAATGGGTGGTCAACGCCAGTGTCGCGGCAGTGTGCGTTTACCATCGTAATGCCTGCACCCAGATATGAATCAGCCAGACACTGGCGGTCATGGTTTAAGATCGTTTGAAGCGTCCTCCGGACTTGATAACCACTTCATGCGCTTAAACCTGAAGGTTCGTATGCCCTCCTCGCTACCCTTGCCGGTTCAATGCCCCCGCCAGCCCGCCCGCACGTGGCTGCGGTCACTGCTGTTGCTGAGCGCCATCCTGCCAGGCATCGCCAATGCCGGGCCCAGACCCGACAACATGGTTTATCTGCGCACGATTGACCCCACCATCGAGCAAGATATCCGCTACGCCAGCGCCCACAACTTCACCGGACACCCGCTCGACGGATACGATGCCGCCGAGTGCCTGCTGTCGCTGGACACCGCCCAGGCCCTCTCCCGGGTGCAACAGGCACTTCAAAAGCAAGGCTACGGCTTGAAGGTGTTCGACTGCTATCGACCCAGCCGTGCGGTGGCCGATATGGGCCGTTTCGCGACTGAGCCTGGGAACCCGCGAAAAGCCGAGTTCTATCCGCGCGTCGACAAGCAGGACTTCTGGCGGCTGGGGTATGTGGCGCGGGTGTCGAATCACTCCAGAGGCTCAACCGTGGACCTGACGCTCATCGGCCCCAAGGCTCTGACCGCCGACACCTGGATACCCAAGGCCGCGCAAGTCGATTGCACCGCGCCTTATGCCCAGCGCTGGCGCGACGGCGCACTCGACATGGGCACCGGGTACGATTGCTTCGATGAGCGTGCGCACACCGCCAACCCGACGATCAATGCGACGGCGAAGGAAAACCGTCAGCGGCTCAGCAGCGCCATGGAGAAAGAGGGTTTCGCCGGTTACTCGAAAGAATGGTGGCACTTCACTTTCGGTGGAGACGGAGCGCCGAAGAGCGTGATGGATTTTCCCATCACACCGCTGAGTACCAACGAGGTACTGGACAGCAGTCACCAATTGATTGTGGTCACCACAAAAAACTGGGATGACATTCAGGGCATCGCCCAGCGCTATGAACGAGACGGGGCCAGCTTTCGAAAAGTCGGCGACGGCTTTGCGGTGGTGGTCGGCAAGAACGGGATGGCGTGGGGTAAAGGGTTGGGCAACGTTGAGCCTGGTGAAGGACCGGTCAAACGTGAAGGTGATGGGAAAGCACCTGCCGGGATCTTCAGACTCGGGACTGCGTTTGGTTATGACGCGACGGCCGCGACAAAGCTGCCTTATCTTGCGCTGACCTCGACCACAGAGTGTGTGGATGACAGAAAATCCGAACGTTACAACGAATTGGTCGACGGCGCGGCGATAGCCAAGGACTGGAACAGTTCCGAGCAGATGCGCGAAGAGGCTGGGTATCGCAAAGGGATCTTTATCGAGCACAACACGCCAGCGTCACCGGGTGCAGGTTCGTGCATCTTTTTCCATATCTGGCGGGGACCTGCTTCGCCTACGTTGGGGTGTACGGCAATGGATCAGGGGGATATTTCGCGGTTGTTCGAGTGGCTGAATCCCCGTGAGTCTCCGGTGTTGGTGCAGATGCCTGAGGGGGAATATGAGCAATTGCGCGAGCGATGGAAATTGCCTCGGCGTTGATGGAAGAGGTGAATCGAGTGCTGGATAACAGGTTCCGGCCGGCTAATCATGGAGACCTATAGCGGCTGACTTGGTCAGCCCTGCTTCAAATCAAGGCAGTAGGTGTAATACCCCGTGTCGCGCACGTAACCCAACGACTCATACAACCGCTGCGCGCCGAAATTATCCGTGGCCGTTTCCAGCACCATGCCCTTGGCGCCGGTCGACAGCGCAAAGGCTCGGGCAGCGTTCATCAGCAACCGGCCCACGCCCTGCCCCCTGGATTCGGGTTTGGTGAACAGGTCGCTGAGCAACCAGGTGCGGTGGGCGTCGATGGAGGAAAATGTCGGGTACAGTTGGACGAACCCCAGCGCATCACCGCAAAGGTCCGATGCGAAAAAGATCACGGACTCATCCCGGTCAATGCGTTCGGCAATGAACTCACGGGATTGCGGCAGGTTCGAGGGCTGGCCGTAGAAGCCTCGATAAGCGTCGAAGAGGGGGGCGATTTTGTCGATGTGCGTTGCCTCGACGCGCAAGACTTGGACGGCCATGCCTGGGGTCTCCCTAGGGGTTACTTGGGTTGCGCCACCGTGCGCAAATAAGGTTTCACCGTTTTGAAACCATCCGGGTATTTCTTCTTCGCGTCCTCGTCAGAGACGGAAGTCGGAATGATCACATCCTCACCCGGACGCCAGTTCACCGGCGTGGCAACGGTGTGCTTGGCGTTCAGTTGCAGTGCATCGAGCAGACGCAATACCTCATCAAAGTTGCGCCCGGCACTCATCGGGTAGATGAGCATCGCCTTGACCTTCTTGTCCGGCCCGATGATGAACACGGAACGCACCGTGGCGTTGTCCACGGCGGTGCGTGCGCCGCCGCTGGCATTCGGATGGATCATGTCGTAGAGCTTGGCCACCACCAGATTTTCGTCGCCGATCATGGGGTAGTTGACCGCATGCCCCTGGGTTTCTTCGATGTCCTTGGCCCAGCTCGCATGATTGCTGACGGGGTCGACGCTGAGCCCGACGATCTTGGTGTTGCGTTTATCGAACTCTGGCTTGAGCCCTGCCATGTAACCGAGCTCAGTGGTGCACACCGGGGTGAAGTCCTTGGGATGCGAGAACAGGATCGCCCACTTGTCGCCAATCCACTCATGGAAATGCAGCGTGCCCTCGGTGCTTTCGACGGTAAAGTCCGGTGCTTCGTCGCCAATGCGGATGGTCATATCGTTCTCCTGACTGTGAGCTTGTAGGGAGGCCGTCGCAACGCCAGTCGCTGTTCCAACGGCATTCGGGATCTGTGTTGAACCGATCAACGCGCATCAGTATAGGAGACGCTTCAAGACCTGCCGGTAACCGGGACATTCACTTTGTAAGTCGTTGATTCAGGCCTCTGTACGCTGGCAGGCAACACCGCCAGCGCGACGTGCCAGCATGCGTCGCAGGCTTTTCGACGCCGGCCATTCATGCGTAATCCAGCAACAGTGTTTGTCCAGCGGGCCGCTGTTTGAGGGAGGGGTAACGCCCTAGCATCGTCTGTACCCGGTAAGCCAATGGCGACACCGGAGCAACCCAGACGAGACGGTGAATAAAATGAAAATCCTGAAAGTGGCGCTTTTCCTGGCGCTGGGCGGTATCGCCGCACAGTCCTTTGCAAACGACAGCCAGTCAACGGCCGAAGCCGGTAAGACGCCGGTTGAACGCTACACCTACAGCACCCAACTGGACATCAAGAAAGTCATTGCCGTGACCGACATTGCGAACGAGTGCGGCCCCGTCCCGGCGCAAATGACCTATGAAGACTCGAACGGTCAACGCCATGTCCTTCAGTACCAGGTGATGGGCACCGGATGTTCAAATGGTTGAACGCTGCCAGGATGATGGAGGGTCGACACTCCATACCTGCAGCCTGTGTGAATCAACTTTTTTTCGCTGAGCCGACGATGTTTTCATCCGCAGCCAACACGACCGGAATGGAGTGTTTGAGAAACGCTACCCAGGTCTTTATTTTTGCATCGACGAACTTTCGTGACGGATAGATCGCATACAGATTCAGCGCTTCAAGGTGATGGCCGGGCAATACACGCACCAACGTGCCGGCCCGCAAGCCATTGACCGCCGATGCAATGGGCTGGATACCAATCCCCATCCCATTGGTGATTGCGACGGTCATGCCATCGGCGGTGTTGATATGAAATGGTGATAACGCCACGTTGACGGTTTCCACGCCTTCGGGCCCGTCCAATACCCAGTTTTCAACCGGCATGACGGTGTTCACGATTTTCAGACAGTCATGTGCAGCGAGCGCGGCCGGGGAATCCGGATGTCCGCGTTTTTTCAAGTACGCCGGCGACGCGCAGAGAATGCTGTACGTGACGCCGAGCCGCTGCGCCACGAAGCCTGAATCGGGCAAGTCCCGGGCCAGCACGATCGACATGTCGTAGCCCTCCTCCAGCAAATCCGGCAGTCGATTAGTCAGGGTCAAATCAAACATGACCGTAGGGTGCAGCTCTCTGTATCTGGCAATGGCGTCGATCACGTAATGATTGCCAACGGCGGACATCGCATGGATTTTCAGCCGCCCCACAGGCTGGGTGTTCGCGGTGACTGCTTCCTCGTCGGCCTCCCGCACCTCGTCAAGAATCCTCTCGCAGCGTTCCAGGTAACGCAGGCCGGCTTCGGTCAGCGCCAGACGGCGGGTCGTGCGGTTGATCAGTCGGGTTTGCAGCCTGGCTTCCAGACTGGAGATCGCTTTGGAGACGTTGGTGGTGTTGGTGTCCAATACCTGCGCCGCCGCCGTAAAGCTGCCGCTCTGGGCCACCGCCACGAAAAACCGCAGGGTCTGGAACACGTCCATCGTTTTCACCTCTGGGGATGGAAAAAAGAGGCGGCCTTGCAAGGCTGCCTCTTCATCATGGGTTACTTCTTGCGCGGAATAAATCCTGGGACGCCGGTTTCGACCACAGAGTTGAATCGAATCCGGGTCGTGATGTCCTCCTGAATTTCAACCATGGCCCGTTGCGGCAAGGTCGAAATATCGAAGTTTTCCCGGATGTGACTCGGTGTCGCCGACGTGGTCAGGAACGCCACGCCCCGCTGCACCGACCAGGCCAGCGCCACTTGCGCCGGGGTTTTCTGCACACGTTGGGCGATCTGGGTAATCACCGGTTCTTCCAATACATTGGGCTCCATGCCGTGGCCCAGCGGCGCAAACGCCAGGACGATAATCCCGTGTTGCTTGCAAAACGCCAACAGCTCCCATTCCGGCAGATAGGGGTGGGATTCAACCTGCACGACAGCGGGTTTGATCCGCGCCACGGCGACAATTTCCTGGAGCTTTTCAAGCGTAATATCCGACAAGCCGATGGCCTTGCAGCGGCCTTCATCGACAAGACTTTCCAGGGCGCGCCAGGTCTCGATCAGCGTAACGCCATCGTCGTAGATGACCTGCCCCTGTGCATCCCTCGGGTCCTGGTTGTCGCCGGGTTGAAAGGCAAAAGGCGTGTGAATCAGGTAGCAGTCAATGTAGTCCACCTGAAGCCGACGGCAACTGGCCTCGAATGCCGGTTTGACGCGCTCGGGACGGTGGTTGGTGTTCCACAGTTTGGTGGTGACGAACAGGTTTTCTCGGCGGATCTTTCCGGCGTCCAGCACTTGCTTGAACGCAATGCCGACCTGCTCTTCATTTCGATAACGCTCGGCGCAATCGAAATGACGAAAGCCGGCTTCCAGCGCGTCCTTGACCGCTTGAGTGGTGACGCTGAGATCGCGAAACAGGGTGCCGAACCCCACCGCCGGCATCTTGCCGGAACCGTGATTGAGCAGGAATTTTGTGTCGCGAAGTCCATCGTAAAATGATTCGTACATCTCTTTTCTCCAAAGTCCCGGGCTATTGATACGAAGGTTTCGGTGCGTCGCGGCTGGCAACGCGTTGCTCAAACGCACCCACGGAATTCCCGCCCAGCGCGATATACAACTGCACCGTGTCGAGGTATTGCGCGGTCTTCACCCTGATTTGCCCCAGCAATGCCTGCTCATACGCACGTTCGGCTTCCAGCACCTGGAGGATGCTGTTCTCGCCTTGCGCATAGGCTTGCTGGTTCAAGCGAAAACTGGTTTCGGCGGCGCGTAACGCGTCCTCCTGCGCCAGGTTCTGCTCGGCGTCATGGTTGATGGCTTGCAGCGCGTCCGCGACCTGACCAAACGACTGAATGACGGTCTGCTGGTAGCCGGCGAGCGTCGCCTTGTAGCCGTCGACCGCCGCCTGGCGTTCCGCCTTGAGCGTTCCGCCATCGAAGATCGGGCCGGCAATTCCCGCCGCGAAGCCCCAGAGCGCCGCGCCGCCATTGCCTGACGCGGCCTGTACCAGCGACGCCGACAGCGTGACGTGCGGATAAAGATTGGCGGTCGCGACGCCTACCGCCGCGCTGGCCATGTGCAGCTCGGCCTCGGCTTGCAATACGTCCGGCCTGCCGTGAGCCATTTCCGAGGGCACGTTGACGGGGACGTTTGTCGGTAACACGAACTCGGCAAAATCGAAGTCCGGGGCAATCCAGTCGCCCGGGCCTTTACCCGTGAGAATCGACAGCGCGTGACGTGCCGCATCCCGCTGTTGAGCAAGCGGCGGCAACAACGTGCGGTCTTGGGCGAGTCGGGTCTCGGCCAGTGAAACGTCGATCTGCGTGGTGGCGCCATTGAGGTGTGCCTTGCGCACCAGGTCGAGGTTTTTGGCGTCATTGGCCAGCAGCTTCTCGACGGCAGCCATCTGCGCATTGGCCGACGCGACGAGCAACGCCTGGCTCGCGACATGGCCCGTCAGGGTCAAATAGGCGGCTTCGTAGCGATGCTTCTGCAGATCGGCAAACGCTTCCTGCTGTTCAACCAGGCGTTTGTTGCCGCCGAACACGTCAAGGTCAAAGCCGACCCGGGGACCGATCGCGTAGAAATTGGAGGTGGCAGGCTCCTTCGCGTTGTGCACCCGCTGACGGCCCGCCTGGGCGCCAAAATCGACTTGCGGATACAGCGCACCTTGAGCCGCAGCCACGGAAGACGACGCTTGCCGGAGGGTTGCGTCTGCGACCACCAGCTCAAGATTGCCGGCGATGGCGCGGCGTACCACGTTGTCGAGCTTTGGCGAACGGAACGCCGTCCACCAGTCGCCGTTGAGCTTTTTGCCGAGGTCGATGCGCTGTTCGCCAGGCGTGTCGCCGCCCTTGCCGAGACGCTGCTCGGCCTGTTGATCGTAATGCTGCGACAGACTCGGCGGCTGCATTTGATAGTCAGGGCCGACGGTGCAAGCGGTCAGGAATGCCAGCGCCGATGCCGCACCGAAGGTGGTCTTGAACAGTTGTCTGTTGATGAAGCGTGCAGAGGATTTCATTGGGCAAACTCCACGAAAACTAGTTGGTCGGAACGGGCTTGCGAAGAAAGACAACCAGTGGGCTCACCACCAGCATCGCCACCATCAAAATCTTGAATTGATCGACCACCGCGATAAACGCTGCCTGGTGGGTGACCATGTGGTTGAGCTCCGCCAGGGCTTGCAGGGACATCGGCCCGACGCGGTACGGCGTCAGGTTGCTCACCAGCGCCACGTGCATCGCTTGCGTGTTGTTGAAGAAATACAGCTGCACAATCGCCACGCCCAAAGTGCTGCCGTACACACGGGACAGATTGAACAGACCGGTGCCTTCGGGGCGTAACGTCGGGTCGAGCGTGCTGAACGCAACCTTGGTCAACGACGGCATCAAGATGCCGATGCCAATGCCCTGGATCGCACCGGCCACCGCCACCGGCGACCAGTCCATCAACGGCGAGTAACCGAGCATCAGCCAGTTGGCATAAATCACCACGGCAACGCCTGCAGCGACGAACAGCCGACGGTCGAAGCGCTCAGGCACACGGTTCATCAGCAGGAACGCGCCGACCAGCCCGATGCCACGCGGAATGGTCAGGGAACCGGTGGTGTCCGGCGGGTAGCCGAGAATCTCGTCGAGCATTGGCGAGGTCAGCGCCATGGTCGACAGCAGCACGAAACCGACGGCGAAAAAGATGATCGTCGACAGCACGAAGTTGCGGTCGCTGAACAAGCGCTTGTTGAGGAAATGCACCTTCGCGGTCAACACATGCACGGCGAACAGGTACAGCCCCAGCGCAAAGCCGATCGCCTCCAGCCAGATCTCGGTCGAAGCAAACCAGTCCAGGCGTTCACCGCGATCGAGCAGCATTTGCAGGCTGATCAACCCCAGCGTGAAGCTGCCGAAGCCGAAGAAATCGAACGTCGGGCGCTTCTCGGCTTTCTTCTCGTTCAGCAACAGCGCCATCACCAGGAAGATGAATGCCGACAATGGAAGGCTGATGTAGAAGATCGGGCGCCAGTCGAAATGCTCGCCGATCCAGCCGCCGAGGCTCGGGCCGCTGACGATGCCGAACAGCACGATGGCGGTCCAGGTCGCGCCAAATTTTGCGCGCTTCTCCAGGGGCAATGTCTCCAGCGAAATCGCCATCGACAACGGTGCCAGCACGCCACTCGCCAGGCCTTGGATAATGCGCGCGCCGATGAATTCCAGTGGCGTGGTTGCCTGGGTGGAGAGCAGCAAGCCAAGGACGAAAAAGGCCAGCGCGGTTTGATAAACCAGTTTCAGGCCGAATCGCCCGGCGAGCCATTGCGCAACCGGCATGGTGATGGCGCTCGCCGCCAGGTACGAGGTGAAAATCCACCCGGCCTGGTCGTCGGTCATCGACAGGCTGCCCTGAATCAACCTGAGTACGGCATTCGGAAGCGGCAGGTTCGCCGACTGCATGTAAGTCGCGAGCAGCGCGGCGAACCTTATCGTTCCCGCACCTTGGGGTCCGGCAAGGTTGGCGTTCATCAGAAGTTACCTGCGGTCAACAGCGCCTTGAGCGGATGCCACCAGGGCGTGCGGTAGCCGGTATCGACCTTGACCGTGGCACTGGTGCCCGAGAACAGCGGCAACGCAGGATCGACCTCATCGAGCTCGAGCCGCACCGGTACGCGCTGCACAACCTTGACCCAGTTGCCGGTGGCATTTTCCGGCGGCAGCAGGGCGAAGTCCGATCCGGCACCCGGGCTCATGCTGGTCACGTGAGCTTTGAAAACGTGATCCGGATAGGTATCGATACTGACGGTCGCGGTCTGGCCGGGACGCATGTGGGTGACGTCGGTTTCACGGAAGTTGGCCTCGACCCAGATCTCGCGATCGGACAGCAGGGCAAAGGCTGGCGCGCCGTTGTTGACGAAGTTGCCAACCTGCAAATCGTCGACCTTGGCCACGATGCCGTCGTCCGGCGCATACACCGTCGCGTACGACAGGTAGAGCTGCGCTTCGTCGAGCTGAGCCTTGGCTTCGCGCACCGTCGGGTGGGTATCGGCGTCGATGTTTGGGTTGCCGTTCAGGGCAACCACAGTGCTGGCGATCTGTTGTTCAACCGACGCGATCCGTTGCCGGGCCACTTTGAGATCAGTGTCGGCGCGCTCGTAAATGGCGCGGGAGACGAATTCGGTCGCAACCAGCGCCTTCTTGCGGGCGAATTCCCGCTGGTCGAAATCGGCCGACTCTTTGGCCGATTGCAGCTCCGCCTGCTGCTGGCGATAACTGGCCTTGAGTCCATCGATACGCAGGCGCGCCACGCTCAACTGCGCTTCTGCACGGTTGACGGCGATCTGCAACGGTTTTGGATCAATGCGAAACAGCACCTGGCCCTTGTGAACCTGCTGATTGTCCTCGACGGCGATCTCGACCACTTGCCCGGAAACCCGCGCATTGATCGAGGCCTTCGCCACTCGGGCGTAGGCGTTATCGGTCGACATAATGGCAGCGCCGGCCTGATAGCGAGCGAAGCCGACGGCGGCGAAAATCAGCGGCAGACCGACAATAAGGAACGGCCGCAGTTTCTGTTTGAACGGTTTCTTGACAGGCGTATCGCCAAGGTTCGGCGCGGGGTGCTCGAAGCTCTGCGAAGCCGGGATGTCGAACTGTTTAGTCATGATCGAATACACCTTTAACCGGGACATCGGGCCGGCAAAAGGTGCGGCGGCCCCGACGTCAATAGTTGCTGTGAGGAATCAAGCCCGAGCACGGTCTGGAGGATCGCTCCGCCGCACCTGTTTCGTCGCCGCAACACTCAGTTCGAGCTTCGCTTCAACAAACCGTAAACCAAGGAATTTCTGGTTCCTTAATTTTGTGCGATGGTGTAAGAATATCCCCACACAAACCCTCCATCAAGGTTTTTATACGACATGGCACAAAAAAAGATTACCGAAGCAAAAGGCCGCGGCCGTCCACGCGCTTACGACCCGCAGACAGCGCTGCAGCAAGCGCTTGGTGTGTTTTGGAGCACCGGTTATTCCGGCGCGTCGCTGGACAGCATCGCCACCGCAGCAGGCATGAATCGCCCAAGCCTCTATGCGGCATTCGGCGACAAACACGCGCTCTACATAAAAGCGCTTGAGCAATATTGGGAATTTGCAGCGGCGGCGATGCACGAAGCGCTGACGGACAGCAACCTGACCTTGCGCGATGCGTTGATGCGCTTCTACGAAGGGCAATTGTCGATTTACTTCTCCGGCGACGGCCAACCGCGCGGCTGCTTTGCGATCGGCACGGCGACCACCGAAGCGGTCGAGGATTCGGAAATACGCGAAGTGCTGTCGGACCGGCTGAGCAGGCTCGATGCCGATCTGGAAGCACGTCTGCGAACCGCCATCGACTCCGGCGAGCTAAAAAGCGATGTCGACGCCGCCGCCCTCGCCGTCCTCGCGTCCTCCCTGCTGCACAGCATTTCAATCCGCGCGCGGGCGGGCAAATCCCGAGAAGAACTGACGGAGCTGGCACGCAATGCGGTCGGTGTGATTTGCGGTGCGTGAAGGACTCGAAGACATTCTGGCTGAACATCTGTCGGTGATTTTCTGCGGCATCAACCCGGGCATGTTGGCCGCCGCTGAAGGTCACCACTTTGCCGGCAGAGGCAATCGTTTCTGGCGCACGCTCCATCTGGCAGGCTTCACGCCGGAGGAGGTGCGCCCGGAAAACGACCGAACGATCTTGAATTATCACTGCGGATTGACGGCCGTGGTGGATCGGCCCACGGCGCGGGCGGATCAGTTATCCCTGCACGAATTCACCGCCGCCGCCGCGAGTTTTGAACAGAAGATCGCTCGCTATGCGCCACGCTACGTCGCGTTTCTCGGCAAGTCGGCGTACAGCGCGCTATCCGGCCAGCGAACCATTGCCTGGGGGCTTCAGGCACACACCTTTGGTAATGCCCAGGTCTGGGTCCTGCCCAACCCGAGCGGGCGAAATCTCGCCTTCACCCTGGACCAACTGGTGGCCGCGTACCGCCAACTCTGGTCGGCAGTGAATTAGCCTGCACCGAGGGCATGCACGGCAATGCCCTCTCCCCTGCGTCGATCAACAAAACTTGCGTTCAGCAACCGTAAGCTAAGCTTAGAGCAGCTTATTGCACACGATGCTCGCGTCTGCAGGTTTGGGGTTGTTCTGGAGAGCGTCTGCAACAGCTATTTCAGACAGGCCCAACCTATTCACGCAGGACTACGTGATGACCGAGCCCCTCCTCAGTTTTGATCAACTCAAACGTGCTGCCGCCTCCGGCGAGATTGATACTGTTCTGGTTTGCATGGTCGACATGCAAGGCCGACTGGTCGGCAAGCGATTCCAGGTCGAGTTTTTCATCGACAGCGGCCACGAAGAAACCCACTGCTGCAATTACCTGCTGGCCGACGACATCGACATGGAACCCGTGCCGGGGTACGCCGCCGCCAGTTGGAGCAAAGGCTATGGCGACTTTGTCCTCAAGCCCGACATGTCCACTTTGCGACGGGTGCCCTGGCTGGAATGCACGGCGCTGGTGCTGTGTGATGTCCTTGATCACCACCATCGGCGGGACCTGCCGCACAGCCCGCGGGCGATTCTGAAAAAGCAGATCGAGCGACTGCGCGAACGCGGCTACACCGGCATGTTCGCCTCGGAACTGGAGTTCTATCTGTTCGACGAAAGCTACGAGGCCATCCACGAGCGCAACTACCACAAGCCAAAAACCGCCGGCCACTACATCGAGGATTACAACATCCTCCAGACCACTCGCGAGGAGCCGGTGCTGCGGGCGATTCGCAAGCATCTGCAGGCGTCCGGCATTCCCGTGGAAAACTCCAAGGGTGAATGGGGCCCGGGCCAGGAAGAGATCAACATTCGTTACGCCGATGCGCTGACGATGGCCGACCACCACGTCATCATCAAGCACGCCTGCAAAGAGATCGCGCAGCTGCAAGGCAAGGCGATCACGTTCATGGCCAAGTGGCGGTATGACGCCGCCGGGTCCAGCAGCCACATTCACAATTCGCTGTGGGACAAAAACGCCAAGAAGCCGCTGTTCTTCGACGCCAAGGCCGAATTTGGCATGTCGAAGTTGATGCGTGCCTGGGTGGCCGGGCAGCTCAAATACGCCAACGACATCACCTGCTTTCTCGCGCCGTACATCAACTCCTACAAGCGCTTTCAGGCCGGCACCTTTGCGCCGACCCGGGCGGTCTGGAGCCGCGACAATCGCACCGCAGGCTTTCGTCTGTGTGCAGAAAGCAGCAAATCCATCCGCATCGAATGCCGCATCGGCGGCGCCGACCTCAACCCTTATCTGGCCTTTGCCGCGTTGATCGCTGCGGGGCTGGCCGGTATCGACGAGAAGCTCAACCTCACGCCGCCCTTTGAAGGCGATGCCTACGTTGACGAACACTTGCCTGAAGTGTCGAAGACACTGCGCGAAGCCTGCGCCGCACTCCAGGGCTCCACCATGTTGCGCGAGGCATTCGGTGATGAAGTGATCGACCACTACGTGCACACCGCCGAGTGGGAGCAGAAAGAGTACGACCGGCGCATCACCGACTGGGAATTGCAGCGCGGTTTCGAGCGCTATTGAGACCGCCATCATGACTGCAACGATTCAACTCATTTCACCGGTCGATGGCCGGGTCTATGCCGAACGTCGCTGCGCCGATGCTGCGCAGATCGAGCAGGCGCTGGCGGCTGCCGCAGCGGCCCAGGCGCAATGGAAGCACCGACCGCTGAACGAGCGCGCCGATTTTTGCGGTGCCGCCGTGGACGCAATGCTGGCCATGAAGGACGAAATCGTCCCGGAACTGGCCTGGCAAATGGGCCGCCCCGTGCGCTTTGGCGCGGGCGAACTTCGCGGTTTCGAAGAGCGCGCCCGGCATATGATCGCCATTGCACCTGAAGCGTTGGCAGCCATTGAACCCACGCCTGTCGCCGGTTTCCGCCGCTGTATCAAGCGCGAGCCGATGGGTACGGTGCTGGTCGTCGCCCCTTGGAATTACCCCTATCTGACGGCAGTGAATACGATCATTCCGGCACTGATGGCCGGCAACAGCGTCATCCTCAAACACGCCTCACAAACGCTGCTGGTGGGCGAACGGTTCGCCGAAGCGTTTCGCCGCGCCAATCTGCCCGAAGGCCTGTTCCATAACCTGCTGCTCAATCATGACCAGACCGCCGCAATCATTGCCTCTGGCCGCGTGCAGCAGGTGAACTTCACCGGCTCGGTCGGCGGTGGCAGAACGATGGAAAGCGCAGCGTCAGGCCACTTCCTCGGCCTGGGCCTGGAACTCGGCGGCAAGGACCCGGCCTACGTCCGCGCAGACGCCAACCTCGACCACGCGGTGGAGAACCTGGTGGACGGCAGCTTCTTCAACTCAGGGCAAAGCTGCTGCGCCGTCGAGCGCATCTATGTCGATGAAAAAATCTACCCGGCGTTTGTCGAGCGATTCGTCGCGCTGACGAATCAATACGTACTGGGCAATCCATTGGACGAAGCCACCACACTCGGTCCGCTGGTCAATCCGGGCGCGGCTGAATTTGTGCGCGGGCAGATCGCCGATGCGCTGGCCAAGGGCGCAACAGCGCTGATCGATCCGAAGGCGTTTCCCTTCGACGCACCCGGCAGCGCCTACCTCGCGCCCCAGGTGCTGGTCGATGTCAGCCATCACATGTCGGTGATGCGCGAAGAAAGTTTTGGTCCAGTGGTCGGCATCATGCCGGTGACCAGCAATGACCAGGCCATTGCCTTGATGAACGACAGCGAGTTCGGGCTCAGCGCTTCCGTCTGGACTCAGGACCTCGCCGCCGCCGAACGCTTGGGCAACGCGATCGACACCGGCACCGTGTTCATGAACCGCTGCGATTACCTGGACCCGGCCCTGGCCTGGACCGGCGTCAAGAACAGCGGTCGCGGCGTGACGCTATCGCGCCTGGGCTACGAGCATCTGACCCGAGCAAAATCCTTCCATTTGCGCCATGAGATCTGAGCCATGAGCCTGACCGGAAACTGGAACTATCCCACGAGCATCCGCTTCGGTGTCGGTCGCATCGGCGAGCTGGCCGAGGTCTGTCGCAGCCAGGGTATCCAGCGACCGTTGCTGGTCACCGACAGCGGCCTGGGGCGCGCGCCGATCACCACGGCGGCGTTGGATTCCTTGCGTGCCGCCGGCCTCGGCGTCGCGCTGTTTTGCGACCTCAAGCCCAATCCTGTCGAAGCCAACCTCGCAGGCGGACTCGATGCCTGGCGCGCCGGCAAACACGATGGTGTGGTGGCTTTTGGCGGCGGCAGCGGCCTGGACATGGGCAAGCTCATCGCTTTCATGAGCGGCCAGACCCGGCCGGTCTGGGATTTCGAAGACATCGGCGACTACTGGACACGCGCCAACGAGAGTCAAATCGCTCCGGTTATCGCGGTGCCGACGACGGCGGGCACCGGTTCGGAAGTAGGCCGCGCAGCGGTGATTATCGATGAACGCACCCACACCAAACGCATCATCTTCCACCCGAAAATGATGCCGCGCGTGGTCATCAGCGACCCGGCCCTGACCGTCGGCATGCCGGCCAAAGTCACCGCCGGCACCGGCATGGACGCCTTGGCGCACTGCCTGGAAGCCTACTGCGCGCCTGGTTTTCACCCGCTGGCCGATGGCATCGCAGTGGAAGGCATCCGCTTGGTGGCCAACGCGCTGGTGCGGGCAGTCCACACCCCGTCCGATCTCGATGCGCGCGCGCAAATGCTCGCCGCCGCCGCGATGGGCGCCACCGCATTCCAGAAAGGCCTGGGCGGCATGCACGCCCTCTCGCATCCGGTCGGCGCGCTGTACGACACCCATCACGGCATGACCAACGCCACCTTCATGCCCTACGTACTGCAATTCAATCGCCCCGCCATCGAAGAACGCATCACGCGCCTGGCGGCTTATCTGCGTCTGCCCTCGCCCGGCTTCGACAGCTTTCTGGCCTTCATCCTCAAACTGCGCAAAGACATCGGCGTGCCGCACACGCTGGTCGAGTTGGGCGTGGATGATCGCCAGGCCGACTTGATCGCGGACATGGCGATTGTCGACCCGTCTGCCGGTGGCAACCCGTTGCCATTGACCCGGGCTGGCGCGGCAAGCATTTTCGACGCGGCCTGTCACGGCAGAACTTAGTGCCGTTGTCTGTGCAGACCCAAGGCATGGACGAAGCCCGGTGTCGGCGATCTGGACCGGCGCCACTCTCGCGGTGTTGTCGGCTTCGAAGCCCGCCGCGTCCAGGGACCGCCGACAGGCGACGTGATCATCTGGCGTCAGGCTGAATTTGCTGCGGCGGAAAAGGCGTTGAATCAGCGTGCGGGGCTGATCCGATCAGATCGCGACAGAGGCCAGTGTCTCGACCAATAAAACTGCCAGGGTTCAAGCAATGACGGTCATGAGACCGGCAATTAATTCCCGATGCACGGTATAAGGCAACAGAGGGCCAGACTGAATTTGTTGATTTTGATCAATCAAATGCTGATTGATTGAGTACACGATTCCCAACACGAAACGACGTATTCAAAACGTTTTCCACCTGCGGCGAATACTAAAAAGAAAGGACAACTCAGTACACATCAGGATGATTGTCCCCTGTATTTTCGGAGCCCGCTCAATGAAAATCCTTATTAAAAAAGATCCTCTGCAGAATCGTTGGTGGGTCCACATGGATGAGTGGGTCGCAGGTTTTCACAGCCTTCAAGGAGCTGAATCATTTGTTGAGCGATTGAACGCGCGCATTAATGCCCCGCACGCGCCACACATGATTGGAAGTTATTCTCAGTTATCACAAGAAGTCCCGAACAGCCAATCTTTAAACCGGCACGATGGGCCTCACTTGGAAAAGAAACTCTCTCACGCTTGATCCACAAGACACGTGTGGCATTGAAAGAAAAAATGACTACCTGACCAGGAGAGGTCCGTCCCCAATATTGCCAGTTATTTGAATTAAGGTTTTTGAAGTAACCGGCATGTTGGCTGCCCTCAAAAGCAAGGCTATGCGCCAGTTTGGAGGTAATGCCGTGAACGGTTTGAAGATCGCCGCCAGCCTACCGGTTCGTAACTGTTTCCGGACTTCCAGAGATATTGTCACCCTCGATCAGACCGATTATACCGACGTCGCTGTCGCGGTATTTTCCCGGGACGATGTGCTCGCCGGCGCGTTGGAAACCATTAAACATATCGGTTTCGATATTCCGATTTTCCTGGTCGCTTCACAGGGTGGTGGCAGCAATGCCTTAGGCATGTACAAGCAACTGCAAGATGTGTTGCTGCAGGTCAATGGCGTTTTCGACCTGTCGCGGAACAACGTCGAGTATTACGGCCACCACCTCGAAACCGCTGCGAAGTCTTATGAAGACACGCTTCTCCCACCGTTTTTCAATGCGCTTAAACAATACACCACAGCTGCCCAATGCCACGTTTGCCTGCACCGCTCATCAGGGAGGACAGTTCTTTCGCAAGCATCCGGCCGGCCGGCAGTTCTTCGACTTCTTTGGCGAAACGTTGTTTCGCGACGACTCAGATCGAGTACATCCGCGGCAATGTCGAGAGGGTGCCGTTGGCTGACGCTGATGGCCGCATCGCCGCCGAAGGCGCCTTGCCCTACCCACCGGGCGTTTTATGCGTGGTGCCCGGGGAAATCCGGCGCGGCGCGGTACTGAAGTATTTCCTGGCCCTGGAAGAAGGCATCAACCGATTGCCCGGCTTCACGCCGGAACTGCAAGGCGTCTATCTCAAACACGAGGGCGGTCGAACTCGCGCCTACGATTACGTGCTCAAGGCCTGATGCTAGACCCTCATCATTGCGCAAGGAGATTCACATGAGTCACTCGCAAACGAAGCTGCCCGCCAATCTGGCGCGACGCTACCCCGTGCTGATTGTGGCCAATGCTCTGGAGGCCGACGACAACATTCTGGTGCGCAGTGTGCAATCCATAGCCGCAGCGCTGCATGAACATGAGGTGGCCGTTGAATGGTTGCGGTCGCTCGATGAGGCCGAAATCGCCATCAAGGCCAACTCGACTTATTGTTGCGCGATTATTGGATGGGGCTTGTGTGAGCGGGCACCGGATCAGGGCCTGCAGCTTATCCAGCTGATGCGTCGGAGAACGGCCCAATTGCCGATTATGCTGGGCATGAGCCAGGCCCATCAGAGCCGAGTCCCGTTGGCTTTCATCGAGTGCATTGACGGGTTTATCTGGCAGCCCGAAGACAGTGCCGAGTTCATTGCCGGACGCATAGAAGCAGCCGCCCGCCGTTATCTGGATACCATTCTTCCGCCCTTTTTCGGCGCCTTGGTCAACTTTGCCGATACCTGTGAGTATTCCTGGCACACTCCGGGCCATACCGGCGGTACGGCGTTTATGAAGACCGCTGTCGGGCGTACCTTCCTCGACTTTTACGGCGAGCAAATGCTGCGCTCCGACCTCAGTGTTTCCGTCAGCGAAATGGGTTCGCTAAACGACCACTCAGGCCCCGTGGACGCCGCGGAAAAGTTCGCTGCGCGGGTATTCGGTGCCGACTTCACTTTTTTCTCCGTCGGCGGGAGTTCGGCCAGCAACGAAATCATCCTGCATTCGGCCGTAACCGACGGCGACGCCGTGTTGGTCGATCGCAACTGCCACAAGTCTTTGAACTATGCGTTGAACATGTCCGGGGCAGTGCCGTTGTATTTGCGTCCAAGGCGCAATGCGCGAGGCCTGATCGGACCGGTGCCGCTTTTGGAACTGAAGTCGGCTGCCGTTGCGCAGAAACTGGCAGACAGCCCGCTGGCGACCAATAAACAGGCACGCCCGGTGCTCGCGGTACTGACCAATTCAACCTACGATGGCCTTTGCTACAACGTACAGACCACCACTCGCGAGCTGAGCCAAAGCGTCGACCGTATCCACTATGACGAGGCCTGGTATGCCTACGCGCGCTTCAACCCGCTTTATGAAGGTCGCTACGGCATGCACCGTGGCGAACGCCACCCTGACGATGCCACTGTTACCGTCACTCACTCGACCCACAAGTTACTGGCAGCACTTTCACAGGCCTCAATGATCCATGTCCGCTCGGGCAAGGTCGAGGTCAAGCCGGCCCTGTTCAATGAAGCGTTCATGATGCACACCTCGACGTCACCGCAGTACAGCATCATTGCCTCAATCGATGTCTCTTCAAAGATGATGGATGACGCCGGCGGCTACCTGACTGATGAATCCATCGACGAAGCGATTGCCTTTCGCCAGGCAATGGCTCGTCTGAGCAATGAAATCCGTGAACGCGATAGTCAGGATTGGTGGTTTGGGGTCTGGCAACCTGATGAGGTCAACGGCGTTCCTTTCGCCGAACTTGATCCCCAGGTGTTGCATCACGGCGACGCCTGGGTTCTCAAGCCGGGGGCGAGCTGGCATGGCTTCGGCGACCTGGGCGCCGATTACTGCATGCTCGACCCGATCAAGGTCACCGTGCTGACGCCGGGCCAGACGCTCGAAGGCCAGATGGAAAGCAGCGGCATTCCTGCGCCGTTGGTGTCGTCCTTCCTCTCCAGTCGCGGCATCGTTGTCGAGAAGACCGAACCTTATTCCATTCTCGTGCTGTTCAGCCTGGGCGTGACCAAGGGCAAATGGGGTTCGCTGATCGCCGGTTTGATGGAGTTCAAGAAGCATTACGAGAACAACCGCGCGCTGGAGCAAGTGCTGCCTGGCCTGGTCAACAGTCATGCTGAGCGCTATGGCGCAATGGGCCTCAAGGACCTTGCCGAGGCCATGCATCAGGACATGATCAGCTCGCAGATGCTGCACAACATGGATGCGGCCTACACCTTGCTGCCGGACCCGGTCGCTTCGCCGCGGGCCACCTACGCGAAGCTGGTAAAAGGCGAAATCGAGCAAATCGCCGTGCGCGACATGCTCGATCGCACTGTGGCTGTTCAGATCGTGCCTTATCCACCGGGCATCCCATTGATGATGCCTGGAGAAAAGGCCGGTGCCGACAAGAAAGCCATCATCGATTACTTGCTGGCGATGGAATTGTTCGACGGCCATTTCCCGGGCTTCGAGCATGATAATCATGGTGTGGAGATTGAGCGTGATAGCCAGGGGCGCCCGACCTACAAGATTTACGTGGTCAAGCAGTAAGCATCAACCCCTATCCGGCCGCGAGCTGCACGTTGCCGGGCCCTGGTTCCAAAGATGGCATAAGGCAAGGAGTTTATGATGGCTGATTCAAGCAAAAAAATGAGCCTCATGGGGCTTACGACGCTGGTCACCGTCAACATGATGGGCTCGGGTATTATCATGTTGCCGACCAATATGGCCCAACTGGGGGCCGTCTCGCTGTTGTCGTGGGTTTTCACGGCGATTGGCTCGATGGCCATCGCCTACTGCTTTGCCCAGTGCGGCGTCTTCTGCTCACGTTCTGGCGGCTTGTCCGCCTACACCGAAGAGGCCCATGCGAAGTCGGGGTTTTTCCTCTGTTCGTACCTATATTTCCTGTCCTTGGCCATCGCCAATGTGGCCGTGGCCATCTCTGCGGTGGGCTACATGACCGCCTTCGTGCCCTGGCTGGGTACTGGTGCCATCCCGCTTTGCATAGGCACCATCACGCTGATCTGGCTGACCACCGTCGCCAACTTCGGCGGCCCTAGCATCACCGGCAAGATCGGCGCCTTCACGGTCTGGGGCGTGATCATTCCGGTAGCGGGCCTGAGCATCATCGGCTGGTTCTGGTTCAAGCCCGATGTACTGACCGCGGCCTGGAACCCGAACAACTTGCCCATTTCCGAATCCATCGCCAAAGCCATCCCCTTGACCCTATGGGCTTTCCTGGGCATGGAGTCGGCGGCCCAGGCCACCGATGCCGTGGAGAATCCCAAACGCAACGTGCCGTTGGCCTGCCTGTTCGGCACCTTGGGTGCAGCCGTGGTCTATGTGCTGTCGACCACCGTCATCCAGGGCATCATTCCCAATGCTGAGCTGGCCCAGTCCACGGCACCCTTCGCGCTGGTCTACGCGACAATGTTCAATCCAATGGTGGGCAATATCGTCATGGCCCTGGCGGTCATGGCCTGTGTCGGCTCGCTGTTGGGCTGGCAATTCACCTTGGCACAAACCGCCAAGATGACCGCCGACCAGAATCTGTTCCTCAAGTTGTTCAGCAAGGTCAACTCCATGAGCGCCCCCGTCGTCGGCATGATCGTCTGCGGCGTGCTGCAAACCTTGATGGCCCTGTCGACCATTTCACCGGATGCCGCCGCTCAGTTCAGCAAGCTGGTCAACCTGGCGGCGGTGACCAACCTCATTCCTTATATAACCGCGCTGACCGGCCTGCTGGTGATCATGTACAAGGCCGGGGTCTCAACGGCGATCTACTCACGCAACCTGGTCATACTGCTTATTGCGGTGACGTACTGCTTGTATGCGCTGTATGCCTGCGGCAAGGATGCGGTGATGGGCGGCACCCTGGTGCTCGCGGTGGGTTACCTGCTCTACGGCTTCCTCGCCAAGCGTTTCACTGATGCGCCGCCCGCCGAACAGGTCAGGGCGGGCAATCCTTAGGCGTGGCAATCAGGACTGCACAGACATCTGCATACGGGGAAACCGGACATGAACGTACCATTTGCCAAAACCACCAGATTGCTGCTTGTTTTCGCGCTCTCGACGCTGTCGCTAATGGCCAGCGCCAACACCCTTGAACGCGTGCGCAGCAGCCACACCTTCACCTTGGGCTACTTGCCAGACCTGGCCCCCTTCAGCGCACAGGAAGGCGACAAGGCCAGCGGCTATGCCATCGACCTGTGTCTTAAAATCGCCGAGAAACTCGAAAGCGAGCTGGGCCTGCCCGACCTGCAAGTGCGCTATCAGCCTGTAAAGGTTTCTGATCAGGTCAATGCGGTGAACCAGGGAAAAGTCGATATCCTCTGCACGCCGACGCCGCCCACCCTGGAACGGCGCAAGATGATCAGTTATTCAATCCCGATCTATACCGCCGGCCTCTCTGTGGTTGTGCGCAAGGACGCCTCCGAACCGCTGCTCAATGTGCTCAGTGGTAAAGTCGCCAACAGTGGCCCGACCTGGCGTGCGAGCATCAACAATGGCTTGGCTAACAATACATACGCCACCATTGAGGGCGGTGTGACCGAAGACTGGATTCGCGAGAGGATGCGCCTGCTGGGTGTGATTGCGTCACTGGTAACCGTGGCCAACAACGATGAGGGCATCAGGCTGGTCGCCGACGGCAAGGTGGATGCGTTCTTCGCCGAACGTATGTTGCTGAAAAACGAAATAGCCAAGCAGGGTGCTGCGAAGAACCTGGTGCTCCTGGATCGCATATTCGAGTACTCGCCGGTGGCGATGATCGTGGAGCGTAATGACGAAGACTTCCGCTTGCTGGTCGATACGGCCCTGAGCGAAGCCTATCGTTCGGGCACCATCGAAAAGGGCTACGACAAATATCTGGGGGGGACCAACGACATAGTGAAAAAATTGTTCAGGGTGTATGCGTTGCCTTAGTGACATCGTTAGCTACAGGCCGCCTGCGGGCGGCCTTTCAATCATCGGCGCAGGACAAAACCGCATCCGGCGAAGATTTCGCGCAGATGGTTATCAGGTGGGTGCCCACGTTTTAAGACTCTCGGTTCAGCCCGCTCCCGAGTGGTACCTGACACCACTCCAGTCGCTCAGTTTGCGGGCACGGTGATCACAGGCGTTTGTGGCGCCACGCCCGTTTCGGCCAGCGAAAACAGTACAAGAATAAACAAGAACTCCGATTTGGATTTCATGTCACGGTCATCGATCCAGAACCAATAGTCGCGATAGCGAACGGCTGCATAGGCATCGATTGGCCGCTCCCTGCTTGAGTGAATGCGCACTAATGGTTCGTCCCATGGGCTTGGATGCTCAGGCGCGGCAGGCGCCGGGTTTGCACGGCCTTCTTGCACATGGGCAGGTGGAACCTCGATGGTAGCGGCCAGCTCCACGAAGATTTCCGACATGGAACGAGTGAGTAGCACGACCTCGGTATCATCCTGCTGCACCATGCCGAACTTTAGATTCAGCTCGCTGGCATCGGGGCTCAAGTGAAGGAGTTCGCGCACCTTTCGGCGATCTTTCTCGATGTCGTCGGAGACGTCCCGCGAGATCAGGACGAGCATGCTTTCATCGTTGCTTCGTTGATTGATGCGCATCCCCAGCGACTCAGAGCGCTGGATCCGTCTGAAGGCCTCCAGTAACTCGTAGAAACGCGGATCTGCTGCTCGAAAACGCGAGGGGGATGTGGATCGGTTATAGACACCATTAACGGCGCTGGTGGTCAATTGCAGGACGCGATCAATAGGATAGCCGGCCTGAATCAGGGAGAACACGGCAGCCGGCGATAGGGGCTGCAATAAATAACGAGAGAATCTCTCCCCGGAAAGCGGGGTGTAGCTGATCGTCGGACGATCCGTGTACACCCCGGATGCCCCTATGGCCTGGCTGTTTCCATCGCTGGGAAGCCCAGAATACCAACTCGCTGCGAGGGTGACCTGGCTCTGCATCGCGCTGGAGGCAATGACCGAGGAAACCTCGAGGAACACGGGCGCATCTGCGTAGCGTAATTTGACGATATTGAGCAGTGTCTGTTCTTTCCAGGTCGAGGCAATAACTGCACTGTAATCTGTACGGTCACGCTGAATCGAGTTCGGTCCCATCGTTGTGCACCCGGTCACGCAGCAGGCAACGAAGAAGAGCGCTACTTGACGAGTACGGCCCGGCAATAGCCTGGTCTTCGCCGTTGAAAGATCGTGATCCATGACCTTGCCTCACAACGTATTGTTCTGTTGCACTGGGCAATCGGGTTCAGCACGCGAGGTAATGACTGCGCACTGGATCGGTTTCATAAGTCTTCTTCTATCAACACTTTGATGCGCCCTGATTTTTCAGCGGCCACCAACGAGGCATGGTCTTTCGCGTTTTGCTTGGCGTAGCTCTGGGCAAATTCGCCAATAGCCAGATCGAAGGTGTCCGACTTGCCCAAATAGCCGCTGATGAGCGCAGCATCCCCGGATTTGGCGTGGGCACGGGCCAGTGTGAGACCGCACAACTCGGCATACAGCTTCATTTGATCGACCGTCGCGCCCTCGACAGGGGCCGCCATTTTCATGTCTCGTAACTGCCGGACGAAGAAATGCCGGCCACTTTCCCCCTGCGTCCAGCCCAGGAAAATATCGCTGGAGGACTGCATCAGGCGTTGCCCGGTGACCACGCGCTCACCTTGATTCTCAAAGTCACTCTTGCCCGCAAAAGGAGCCAACACCGAAGGACAGGCTTCCTTGAATTGAAGGAGCAACGGGTGATTTTCAGCAGAAAAGAACAGGCCGACAAAACAATAGGTGCCGACGCTTCCGATCCCGACAGCCTTGACGACAAAGTCTTCGAGACGGTAACGATCGAACAGCACACGCCGTTCAAGCGGTAGCGATAATCGATAGTCTTGCAGCGCCACCTGCACACGTTGTGCAAAGTCCTTTTCATAGATATGAAACAGTATCGGTGGCTGATCGAGCAGGCGTCGACGTCCCGCTACTACGCTGCTGATTGTCGGATAAAGGTATTCGCCGATGCGTGCTTTGGCCTTGGCAATCAGCTGAACTCGGTTCTTTTTGATTTTGGCGTTGGGGGCCATGTCGATGATCGTTTGAGCGTCCAGGCGGTCATACCAGACGTCCAGCGGGCTCATCTTCGACAGTTTGCGCAGGCGCTCGCGGTAAGCACGAACACACTGGACCGCTATCGCCTGGGCGTCTTTGTCGCTGAGCCGGTTGTCACGGGCAGCCACGACGAAACTGATTGCGAGTCGTTTTACATCCCATTCCCAAGGGGCTGGAAGCGTTTCGTCGAAATCGTTAATGTCAAAAATCAGGTTGCGTTCAGGAGTGGCAAAAAGTCCGAAGTTCAAAAGATGACAATCCCCGCAGGCTTGGACTTGAATGCCTGTGTTCGGCGTATTAGCCAAGTCATGCGCCATCACCCCGGCAGAGCCACGCAAAAAGGTAAACGGGCTGCGTAACATGCGCCCGTAGCGAACCGGAATCAGATTGGGCAGGCGATATCGGTTAGACGCTTCCAGGATTTCAATAGGGTCGCGATGTTTACGCTTTGGCTTCCAAACGGCGTGAAGTGCGTGCGGCACGCTCTCGGATAAACGCTCACCTGCTTCCAGTCGTTCTTTGCGCGAGCGAAATATCGGTTCATCGTTCTCCATGCCTTTTGCGTCCTTCAACGTACCTTTGATAGGACTCTGCTTGTTGCGAGACATGTCCGCTCCTTTGTTCTCTGGGGCACCATTGAGTCAACCACGGTTGTAATGAGCCATATCAGGACAAGGCCGTAGCCATTTTTCATCAAAACGCTAACACCAGATGGCATTGGCATTTCTGACAAAAATCAATGCAGCGACGGGAAAAGCGTTCAGTGATGGGATGCCTTCAAGCAGATGTGCCAACGCCCGGATCTACCGGGCGTTCGATGGAAAAATAAATCCGTCCCCTTTTTTTCCTTTTTTCCTTTTTTTCCTCTCACACTTCCCCCCACGCAACAGCGGCATTGTCATCGTAATGGGGGCAGATCCGATCGTGATACGAACAGTGCAAGCACGGCAGCCACCAGAAGAAATAGTCCACTCGCGATGAATGTTGCCTGGTAGCCAGCTCCGTCATAAAGCAGCCCACCCAGCGTCGCGCCGAGTGTGATAGCCAACTGAATAACCGCCACCATCAAACCGCCTCCGGTTTCGGCATCACGGGGAAGCGTGCGTGATAGCCATGTGAACCAGCCCACAGGCGCGCACGTAGCAATCAGGCCCCACACACCCAGCAAAACGGCTGTCGCCCACATCGAGTTGCCGAAGACGAGTAGAGCCACAGCAATCCCCGACATCAGCAGTGGAATGATCATCAGCACTCGATTAAGGCTTCTGTTCAACACCGGGCCGATCACCATGGTGCCCACCAATCCGGCCATTCCGATAATCAGCAATAGCAGTGACAGTCCAGACACATCAACGCGGGTCACCGACTCTAGAAACGGACGCAGATAGGTGAATAACGCGAACTGCCCCATAAACAAAAATGCCACTGCGGCCATGCCCAGCGAGACTTTGGCGCTACCTAACAGCCGAAACACATCAAGTGCAGATCCAGACTCAATTTGCCCAGGCATTTTCGGCAGCGTGAATGCTTGCCAACAGAGCGCCAGAGCGGCAAGCGGAACCACGCAGAAGAATGCACCTCGCCAGCCGATCAGCCCGCCCATAAAACTGCCAATGGGGGCTGCGACTGCAGTGGCGAGTGCGGTACCGCCCTGAATCAAAGCGATGGCTTTAGGCACAAAACTTTCGGGAGCAATCCGTATCATGACGGCGGTCGACATTGACCAACTGCCACCAATGGCGATCCCCAAAATGGCTCGACCCACCATCAGTGTCGAGTAGTTCGGGGCAAAAGCGACGAGCGTGCCAGAGGCAATCATCAAGGCCGTCAGGAAAAGCAAAACGGGTCTTCGGTCGAGCCGGCGAATGACTGAAGAGATGAAAAGGCTGGTGACAACCGCGAAGAGGCCGGAAATTGAAATCGCTTGTCCGGCCTGCCCCTCTGTCAGCGCGAGATCGGTCGCAATCGGTGTGAGCAAGCTCACCGGCAGAAACTCCGATGTCACCAACGCAAAGGCGCACAGCGACATCGCCAGGACGGCGCCCCATACCTGTCGGCTCGCGGCTTGAATAGGTAAGGCAGTGCTGCTCATCTGATTTCCTTCAATACGTAAAGCGCCAACGCCTGTTGAGAGCGCATGGCCTGATAGCCCAACGATCAGTGTCACTTAAGGTTGGTTTGGAAGAACGAGGTCAGCTTGGCAAACGGGATAAGATCGACCCGATCATAGAGATCCACGTGGCCCGCACCTGGAATGATGACAAGCTCTTTGGGTTGACCAGCCAGACGATAGGCCTCTTCACTGAACTCACGGGAGTGAGCGTTTTCACCGGCGATAAACAGCATCGGACGTGGCGAGATCGTCTCGATATCGTTGAACGGATAGAAATTCATGAACTTGGTATTGCTGGCCAGCGTCGGGTGAGTGGTCAGTAACGGCGACTGGCCTTTGGGGGTGAACTCACCGCGTGGCGTGCGGTAAAAATCGTAGAACTCGCGCTCGATAGCGTTGGACTTGTCCGTCAGCTCATGGACAGTTCCGCTGGTGTACTGGGTTTCGCCCCCGATGAACTCGACATAGCGCTGCTCGGCAGCAGCGGCGATCGCTTGTTTCCTCTGCTCGACAGTGACGGAATGCTTCAGGCCATTTCGATTGGCCGCGCCCATGTCGTACATGCTGACCGTGGCAATGGCCTTCATCCGAGGGTCGATCTTGGCAGCGCTGATGACGAAGCTGCCGCTACCGCAAATGCCCAGGACACCAATCCGGTTCCGATCAATGAACGTCTGTGTGCCAAGGTAATCAACAGCGGCACTGAAGTCCTCAGCATAAATTTCTGACGAGACCGCGTTGCGCGGTTGCCCATCACTTTCGCCCCAGAACGACAGATCGATGGCAAGGGTCACGAAACCTTGCTCCGCCAGTTTCTGGGCATACAGGTTCGAACTTTGCTCTTTGACCGCGCCCATGGGATGGCCAACGATGATCGCTGCGCTTTTGCTGCCTGGTTTCAAATCTTTAGGAACAAACAGGTTCCCTGCAGTTTTCATCTGGTACTGATTGTTGAAGGTCACCTTCTTCATCGTGACCTTCTCACTTTTGTAAAAATTATTGGCTCCGTTAGACATGTCGGCTCCCAGTGCAGAGAGCGACGCCATCAGAAGGCCGAGCAAGATAACGAGTGTTCTCATGAGGTGCTCCCATCAGTGAATAGGGGCTGACCGGCCGGATTATTGGCTCTGGATCAGCGAGTGGTATGAGCCATGCCTGTAATTACAGGTGAGGCTTGCCCCCATTCTCCGGGAATACGTCATGCTTGATAATCTAATGAAAGCTTGTTGAAGTTATAAGCACAGCTAATCAATTGCGATAGGCAGGCTCCGATGCCACGACATAATTTGAACGACCTTCTGGCCTTTGTGACGGTCGCCAGGGAAGGCAGCTTCACCCGAGCGGCCGCCCTCTTGGGTGTCACGCAATCCGCCCTGAGCCAGACTGTTTCCGGGCTTGAAAAGCGCCTGAAAATTCGCCTACTGACGCGTACCACTCGCAGCGTTTCGCCGACGAGCGCGGGGGAACGCCTGATGCAAGCCATTGGTCATCGTTTTGACGAGATCGAGGCCGAACTGGATGCTTTGACCGAGCTTCGTGACAAGCCGGCGGGCACGGTGCGCATTACTTGCGGTGATTTTGTCCTGAAGACAATTCTCCTTCCGCGACTCACGCCTTTGCTCCTCGAATACCCCGATATCAAGGTTGAGTTTGATATCAACTATGGCTTCCGGGACATCGTTGCTGATCGCTTCGATGCGGGCATCAGATTCGGCGACACCGTCGATAAAGATATGATCGCCGCGCCTATCGGACCTGAAGTACGAATGGCTGCGGTGGCATCGCCTTCGTATTTCGCACGCAACAGCATGCCCAAGAAACCGCAGGATCTGGTGAATCACACATGCATCGACATACGCTATCCAACCCTTGGCGGAGTTGACGCCTGGGAATTCGAAAAGCGTGGTCGAAAGATCAACGTGCGTGTCGTGGGCCAAGTCATTGTGAATACCAGCGCACATGTCCCGGCAGCGGCAGTTAATGGCTTAGGCATTGCCTATTTACCGGAGGAAGAATTTGCCCCGCACATTGAAGAGGGCCGCTTGGTGCGGGTACTGGAAGACTGGTGCCCTTTATTCCCGGGTTATCACCTGTACTACCCAAGCCGTCGTTTGCCGACTCCAGCCTTCTCGCTCGTTCTGAATGCTCTACGCGGTGAGGCTTTCTATTAACGCGGCGGATGGGATGGGGGTTGTGTTGGATCGAATGCGGTTACCGCCACACTCCCATCAAGATGCCGCTTAAACAATAACCACAAGACACGCAGAAGACGGGTGGGGATGTTGAAGAACTATGGAGTCAACCGGTACTCCCGGTCCACTCCATGAGCCACTTGTTATCAGCCCGCCGCGACAACGGTAATTTCCACCAGCAGGTCCTGCGCAGCCAGACGCGATTCAACGGTGGCACGTGCAGGCGCGTGGCCTTCGGGTGCCCAGGCGTCCCACACCTCGTTCATGCCAGCGAAGTTGGCCTGGATGTCCGACAGCCAGACCTGCGCGGTGAGGATACGGGTTTTGTCCAAGCCGGCCTGGGCCAGGAAATTGTCGATCTTGGCCAGCACCTGAGCGGTCTGGCCTTTGATGTCCTGGGTGCGGTCGGTGGCCGTCTGGCCGCCAAGAAAGGTGAAACCGTTGCATTGAACGACGCGGCTCATGCGTTGGTTGGTTTCGATGCGTTTAATTTCCAGCATGTGAACTCCTCAATGTTTCGCGATGGTTGAAGCAGATTGAAAAGATGAAGGCTGCGCACTGGTAGCCAGTTTGAAACGGTCGATGGCGAACGGCTCCAGTGATATGTCCGAATGCTCGCCAAGAATGAGTTGGGCCAGCCGTTTACCGGTGCCGGGGCCCATCTGAAAGCCGCTGCCGCAAAAACCGAATGAATAACTCAGGTTACTGGCTTTGCGGCTGGCGCCTATCACCGGCAGGTCATCGGCGGTGAAGGCCTCGACACCGGCCCAGACGCGGTTGACGCCCAAGTGTCGCAAATGCGGAAACAAGTCGGTGACCGTGCGTGCGCTGCTGCCCAGACGCTCCATCTCGACTTCGCCATGGCGTGACAGAAAATCCAGCGACCCGATCAGCTTGCCACCGATCACCACCGTACCATTGGCAAACTGTTTGAACGACAGCGCTCTGGTTGTGGCACCCAGCACTGGGACACAGAAAGGTGCGACGCGATGGGTGACCATCAGCATCAGACCTTCCGGATGCACCGGCACCGGCTCGCCAATCTGCGCCGCCAGTCCTCCGGCCCAGGCGCCCGCCGTCACTACCAGGTGTTCTGCGCTGTACATGCCTTGGGGTGTGCTCACCCGCCACTGGTTACCTGTCTGTTCGATCTGTTGCGCCGGGGTATTTTCGTCAATCTGTACGCCGTGTTTTTGCGCGGCCAGGCGAAACGCGGTGACGGTCTTGAAAGGTAACGCGTGACCATCGTCCTTGACCCAGATGCCGCCCGTCACATGCCGTGACACGGTCGGCACTGTGTCGAACACCTGTTGCTGATCGATCAACACTTCATGGCTGAAACCCAACGCCTGAAGTTGCTCGACCCGCAACCGGCATTCCTCCAGATCGGCCAGGCTCTCCGCCAGTTTGAGCTGCCCGCTGGGGACAAAACCGCCGTCGTCGCCCAAGGTATTTTTGAGGTCATGCCACAGATCACGCGACGCCAGCGCCAATGGAATTTCCGTCAGGTGACGGCCCAGGGTACGCACGCCACCGGCATTGACGCCGGAGGCATGGCGCCCGCAGTACTCCGCTTCCAGGACGATCACCTTGACGCCGGCTTGCGCCAGGTAAAACGCGGTGCTCAGACCATGGATGCCGCCGCCGATCACCAGCACATCTGCCTGGCGTTTGCTCGACTCACTCACCGGCCAGCTCTCCCAGGGTAATCGGCTTGATCGGCGGACGGATGCGGTAGTAACCCACCTCTGCCGCCGACACGCCGCGGGCCTTGGCGATGACTTCGGTCACGGTCAGACCGCACATGCGCCCCTGACATGGCCCCATGCCACAGCGACCGAATGACTTGGCCTGATTCGGACCTGCGCAACCCAGGGCGACAAAGCTGCGCAGTTCACCCGCCGTCACTTCTTCGCAGCGGCAGACCATGACCTCATCGGCCGGAATACGGTTTTGTTCTTTTGGCTGATAGAGCGCATCGAGAAAAGGCCGAATCCGCAAGTTGGTCTCAAGTTGCACGCGCAACGAGCGAGCCTTGTCATCACGCTCAGCGGTGCTGAGGGTCTTGAGTTGTGAGGCGATCCCCAACGCCGCCAGTTGCCCCTGCACCGCCGCGGCCTGGGCGCCACCGATACCGGCACCGTCGCCGGCAACGTAGACACCCGGCACATCCAGCTCGCCCCATGAATCGGAGACCGGCCGGAAACACAGCTGATCCAGGTCCCATTCATGTCGAGCGCGCAACGCCTGACTGAACTGGATATTCGGCACCACACCCTGATGCAGCAGTACACAGCGGGTGGCGATGCGCTGCGCCGTGCCGGACACGCTGAATGTCAGTGCCCGCGCCGCCTCCTCGCCTTCGACCGCCAGTTGCTCGGCCCCCGTGTAATGAGCGATCCCGGCGCCGCGCAGACTGCGCATCAAGTCCAGCCCCTTGCGCAAATAAGGCCAGGCCCGCAGAGCGGCAAACAGGTGACGGCGGGCACGCCAGTAATCTTCGGGGCGCGTGGTGTCGACCAAGGCCTTGATCGTCACGCCGGCCCGCAGGTACTGCCAGCCGAGCAAATACAGGAGCGGGCCACAACCGGCCAGAACCACCGGTTCGCTCGGCGCCAGACCTGAACTTTTCAGCAGGATCTGCGCCGCACCGGCGCTCATCACCCCGGGCAAGGTCCAACCAGCAATCGGAAACGGCCGTTCCATGGCACCGGTCGCCAGCAACACGGCCCTGGCGTCCAGCGTGTACAGACGACCGTCGCGCAGATAACTGACCTGATGATCCCGGTTCACCTGCCACACCGAGGCACCTTTTTCATAGCGCACATTCGAGGACGCCAAGGCTTGGGCGAGTTGATTGCCGTGAGCATAATCCGGCCCCAGCAGATCCCGGCGGGACAGTGGTGCCAGGGTGATGCCCCGATAAATCTGTCCACCCGGACTGCCCTGCTCATCCAGCAACACCACCTGCAAGCCCAGCCCGGCCATCTGCGTCGCGGCCGCCATACCGGCCGCGCCTGCACCCACCACCACGACATCGACGGTTTCGCGGTTCATGACTGCACCTCCACGGCCTGGACATTCATCGGTTGATAGATCAAATCCCGAGCGCCTTCCTGTGAACGAATGCGCATGCCGTCGGCCACTTCGATCAGGCAACTTTGGCGATTGGGCACGCCGTCGATGTCCACCAGGCACTCGAAGCACACGCCCATCATGCAATACGGTGCACGGGGCGACTCGCTGACCGGCGTGGCGCGAAAGCGGCTGATGCCGGACATCAGCAATGCAGCGGCAACGCTCATGCCGGCGGGCACATTCAGCGGTTGATCGTTGAAGGTCAGGCTCACGGTCCGTGTCGCCCTGACTTCACTGATGATCGGTTGAAACAGCGGATCAGTGCGCATGTGAAAACACCTTGTCAGTTAGAAAGCGATCACCGGTAAACACCTCCAGCTCATCGGGGGGAGCCCCGCCCATGATCCACGGCGCGATGCGCAAGGCATGGGCCGCCGCCAGGGTGACGCCGCTGTGGCAGGTGACCACGAAGGCACCAGGGTGGGCGCTGGATTGCTGGTAGATGGGAAATCCATCCGGGCTCAGCACCCGCAATGCGCCCCAGGCCCTGACCAACCGCACATCACGCAGCAACGGAAAAGTCGAGACGCCGCGTTTGGCGATGGCCGCCAAGACTTCAGTGGAAGTGCCGTCGTCGAACCCCACTTCCTCCATGGAATCGCCAAGCTGCACCGTGCCTTCGTCGGTCTGTCGGACGTTGAAGGTCGGGTACTCGAGAAATGGCCGGACCCGTTCGCTGATCAACACTTGGCCGCGATTGGGCGTCACCGGTGCATACAGACCCACCTGCCGCGCCAGCGCCGCGTTGCCCAGCCCGGCAGCCAGCACGACCCGTGGCGCGACAAAGCAACGCTGGCCGGCTTTGACACGAAATTCTCCGGGGGCGCAATCGATGCGCTCGACCTGCACGCCGCCATGCAGTCGCGCGCCCTTGGCCTGCGCCGACGTGTGCAGAGCACGCAGCAGTTTCAATGGATTGACGTGGCCGTCCTGCGTCGTGTAACTGGCGCCGATCACTGCGGGCCCGATCAGCGGCAATCGCGCTTTTACTTCGGCGGCGTCCAGCATCTCGAACGGGTAATCGCCCAGCGCATCCTGCAAAGTCTGCAAGCGTGACTGGCGCTCCAGCAGTTCTTCGTCGCTGAAGCACGGGTGAAAACCACCTGGTTGCTTGAGCTGGACGTCGACGCCGCTGTCCGCCATCAGTGCTTGCGCGAACGCCGGCCAGCGATTCGCCGAAGACCGGGTCCAGCGCGCGTAATCCGGCAGGTCATGGCCTTTGCCCTGAACCCAGACCAGACCGAAATTGCCCCGCGAGGCACGAAACGCATCGTCGCCCTGATCGAGGACTACCGTGTCGACACCGCTGCGTGCCAACCCATAGGCCACCGCCGTCCCCACCAGCCCGCCGCCGATCACAATCACGTCCGACTGCACGACGCTGTGTCTGTCCTGGCTCATTTGCCTTCTCCGATGAGTACTCGATCCAGCCCGACCATGCGATCCAGCACCAGCATCAACAACACAGTGCCGACGATCAGCACCGTGGAGACGGCGGTGATCAGTGGATCGATGGTCTGGGAAATCTGGTTGTACATGGCCACCGGCAAGGTGGTGGTACCGGGCGTGGCGACGAATACGGTCATCGTCAGTTCGTCGAAGCTCTGGATGAAGGCCAGCATCCAGCCACCGATGACACCGGTGCGAATCCGTGGCAGGACCACCCGGTAAAAGGCGGTCCAGCGCGGGGCGCCGAGCGACAGGGCGGCCTGTTCGATGTCTCGTTCCAGGCCAATGGTCGAGGCCAATGTCAGGCGCAATGCATAGGGCAGCACCACGATCACGTGGGTAATGCTCAGCGCCCAAAATGATCCGCCAATCTGCGCCATGGAGAAGAACCGCAGGAATGCGATGCCCAGCACCACGGAGGGAATCATCAGCGGCGACAGCAGAAAGCCGGTCAGGGTGCCACGCCCCGGAAACTCGTAACGGCTGATCGCCAGGGCCGCCGGGACGGCCAGCAACGTGGCGACGGTGGCCGACACCAAGCCCAGCTTGAGTGACAGAATGAACGCATCGAGCATTTCCTGGTTCTCCAGCAATGCCCGAAACCAGCGCAACGACAAACCATTGGTGGGCAGTGACAGATAGCCCTTGTCGGTAAATGCCATCGCCATGACCACCACCAGCGGCGCGACGATAAAAGTGATGAACAGCAAATGAAACAGCAGCGAGAAAAATCCGTTCTTGTGCATGGCGGGTTACTCGAAGACTTGCTTGAAGCGACGCTCGGCCAGCTTGCTGCAACCCAGAATGATGATCAGGTTGGCAACCAGCAGGAGCATTGCGATGGCGGCGCCGAGAGGCCAGTTGAGGGTGCCGAGGAATTCGTCGTAGGCCGCCGTCGCCACCACTTTCAGGCGTCGACCACCAATGATCGCGGGGGTAGCGAAAGCTGACGCCGCCAGGGCGAAGACAATGATCGAGCCGGAGAGAATGCCGGGCATGATCTGCGGCAGGATGATGCGGCGGAACACCGTGAGACGCGACGCACCGAGGGACAGTCCGGCCCATTCCACCTGCAGATCCAGGCGCTGCAAGGTGGCCCACACGGCAATCACCATGAACGGCACCAGCACGTGGGTCAGGGCGATGATCACACCGAACTGGGTGAACAACATCTTCACCGGCTGATCAGTAATTCCCAACGTCTGCAAGGCGTCGTTGATCAGGCCGTTGTTGCCCAGCAGGATCGCCCAGCCGAGCGTGCGGACCACCACCGAGATCAGCAGCGGCCCCAGCACCACCAGCAGAAACAACGAACGCCAACGCGGTGCCATGCGCGCAATGATGATAGTTTCCGGCACGCCGAGCAGCACGCAGAGGACCGTGACAGCCAGCGCCATGCCGCCGGTGCGCAGGAAGATTTCGTGGAAATAACCGTCCTTGAACACCTCCAGATAGTTACCGAGGCTGTAGACCGGCAACACGCCTTCGGTGTCGCTGAACAGGTTGAGTGACAACACCGCGGTCAATAGCAGAGGCACCAGTAACAGCGCGATGAAGACCAGCAACGCCGGGCCACTCAGCAACCACGGCGCGACGCCGACGTGTTCGGCATCATACCTGGCCATGGGCGACCTCCCGGTCCAACAGACGCAGGTCGTCGTCGGACCAGTCCAACCCGACTTCAGTGCTTTCATCGGGCGGTGGCGTGCCCAGGTTGGGCTGGGTCATGTGCACCACACCAAAGTTACTTTCCACCGCGATCAACCACAGGTTGCCGAGGAACACGCGCAAGCGAATGCGTCCGTTCAAACGCCCCCTGCCCGCCTCCGTCAGACGTATTTTTTCCGGACGGATGTAGACATTGACGTCGTTACCCAGCGAGCGATCTTCGTGGGGCACGTGCAACAACGTGTCCTTGACCTGCACATTGCAGCAGCGATCGTTGCGGGTTTGCACCGCGCCGGCGAAGGCGTTGGTCTTGCCCAGGAACGCTGAGGCGAACGGTGAATGCGGCCGTTCGTACGCTTCGTACGGCGTATCGATTTGCACGATTCGACCTTTTTGCATCACCGCGATGCGGTCGCTCATGGTCATGGCCTCGACCTGATCGTGGGTCACCAGAATCGTGGTAATGCCCAGGTCACGCTGAATCGCCCGCAACTCAATGTGCATCTCTTCGCGCAGCTTGGCATCGAGGTTGGACATGGGCTCGTCGAGCAGCAACAGGTTAGGTCGAATCGCCAGGGCCCGAGCAATGGCAACCCGTTGCCGTTGCCCGCCGGACAGCGCTTTGGGATAACGCTCACCCAGGCCACCGAGGCGCACCAGACCCAGAGCTTCGTCGATGCGCTGGCTGCGTTCGGCCTTTGGTACGCCGCGCATTTCCAGGCCAAAACTGATGTTTTGCGCCACGGTCATGTGCGGGAACAGCGCGTAGCTTTGAAAGACGATGCCCAGGCCCCGCTGTTCGGGACGCACATGGGTAATGTCGCGGCCATCGAGGACGATGCGCCCTTCGGTTGGCTGGACGAAGCCTGCAATGGATTGCAGCGTGGTGGTCTTGCCGCATCCAGAGGGCCCGAGCAACGCGATGAATTCGCCGTGCCGGACTTCCAGGTTCAATCCGTCGATGGCCCTGAAACTGCCATACGTCTTGACGATGCCTTCAAGTGTGAGAAATGCCATTGGCTTGCCACGCAGGCACGGGCCTGCGTCTCCAGAATGATTTCGGGAAGGATCGGAGCAATGAGCGGCTAGCGTTCGACCGTGCGATTCCAGCGCGTCGTCCACTCGCTGCGCTGCGGGTTGATCGTGTCCCAGTCGACTTTGATCAACGCATTGACCTTCTCCGGGCCATAGGGCATGCGTGCGGCAATGTCCGGCTCGAGGGTGACGGTCTGGTTGACCGGGGCGAAACCGTTTTGCCGGGCCTGGATTTTCTGCACTTCAGGTGACAACACGTACTGAATGAATTGCTGCGACAGTTCGGGCTGCGCGTTGGGCGTGATGCCACAAGCGGCGACCTGCAAAGCAATCGCGCCTTCTTTGGGGTAAATAAATTTGAGGGGGAAACCGGTCTCCTGCAGCGCCACCGCACGACCACTGCCATACACCGCCATGACCACGTCACCGTTCTGCATCATCCCGTCCATTTCACCGGGCGCCGATACCCAGGCCAGGACGTTCGGGCCGATTTCATCTTTGAGCGCCTTGAAGCCGGGGTCGATGTCCTTTTCACCCCCGCCGCGCAGACGGGCCATTTCCACCAGGGTGTGCAAGCCGTAGGTGTTGGTGACTGGCGGCATGCCAAGCAATTGCTTGTAGCGTGGGTCGGTCAGGTTTTCCCAGGAATCGGGTGGTGCCCAGCCACGTTTCCTGAACGCCTCTTCGTTGTAGCCAATGCCAGTGGCGACCATGCCGACAGCGGTTGCTTCAGGGCTGAGTCGCGCCAGCGGATAGAGGTCTTTGTAGACGGGGGCATCGCTGAGTTTTTCGCACAGACCCAACTGGAGTGCCTGGTACATCGGCCCATCGTCCATCATCGCCACATTGATCTGCTGACGACCTTTCTGAGCCTGCAGTTTGGCCAGGGTTTCGGTGGAGTTGCCTGCGACGTAAACCACTTTGACGTTGTGCTGTTTCTCGAACGCGGGGATGACTTGAGTCTTGTACATCTGCTCGGTGGAACCGCCGACACCCGCGACATACAGCGTCGGCTCGGCGAATGCGGCGCCACTGCCCAGCCCGACAAGGGCGGCAGCGACAGCAGTGGCGATGCGGGTTAGAGGGCGAAACGACGGCTTGATCAAGGTCGAGTTAGGGTTATTCACAGACTATCTCCGAAGTGCGTGGGGCAGATCGAACAATGCGTCAGTCGCTTCGGTGTCAATCGAAGCTATGCACCGTGGTGCATGTCCCGGCGAATACATCACGGGATGGCGCATCTTCATGTGCGCTATGGGTTGCTGGTCTGGAGTATTGCGATGCACTATCCATGTGGTCAAATCACAATATCCGGGTTAGTTATTCATATTTGATATGGATGGTCGGCATGAATCTCAGGCAGATAGAAGCGTTCCGCAGCGTCATGCGATTGGGTTCCATGACCGCCGCGGCGGAAGTGCTGTATACCTCGCAGCCCAATGTCAGTCGGCTGATTGCACAGCTGGAACTGAGCACCGGGTTGACCCTGTTCAAACGTGCGGGAGTGCGGCTGATTCCGACTCAGGAGGGTCAGGCGTTCTTTCATGAAGTGGAACGCGCTTATGTCGGCCTCGACAGTCTCAAGCATTCGGCGAAGAACATCCGAAATCTGGGCACCGGACGTTTGCGCGTGGCGGCCGTGCCCTCAACGGGCATGAGCGTGCTTCCCGGGGTGATCAAGCACTTCACCGATTCACGCCCGGAGCTCACGGTGTCGTTGCACGTGAACTCTTCGCCGACGGTGGAGCAATGGGTGAAATCGCAGTTTTGCGACCTCGGCATCGTGGTTCATCCCGGCGACGTCAACAGTCAACAGGTCGAGTTGCTCGCCGAAATAGCGGCCGTGTGCGTGTTGCCGCGCTCACATGTGCTGGCAGAACGCTCGCAGATCACCTACGAAGACCTCGAAGGGCAAGCATTCATTTCGCTCTGTCATGGCGATGGCACACGCTCATTGGTGGATGGTTTGTTCGAGCAAGCTGGCGTCGAACGGGTGATGGCAGTCGAAGCGCAATACAGCGCGATCAACTGCGAAATGGTTGCGCTCGGCATGGGCATCACCCTCGCCCATCCATTGGTCGCCAAGGATTATCAGCATCGGGATATCGTGATTAGACCGTTCAGACCGGACATCCTATTTCCAACCTACTTGATCTGGCCGACAGCCCAGTCAAGGACGCGACTGGCCGAGGAATTCGCCGATACGCTGAAGACGTATTACAGAGACTCGCTGAACTCTATTTAGAAGTCGATCGCGGGCAATAGGGATAGACCCGGAGTTTTTCAAACAGGATAGATAAGGCTTTTATTTCGACTTTGGACACGGCGTCCGCTCGACATGATTTTGCGTCTGACGCAGCTATCTGCTGAACAGTTCAACAGAGAAACTCTGCTAATACGTGAACGGCAGAGATCGGCCAAAAGCAGACGTCCAAAAAAACCTCAACCATGCCGTAGACAGGCCCAGCTATGGGAGGCGCACGTTCTCTTGACGTCAACACCATTTGTCTAGCAAAACTGTTGAGTGGGCTCGTCTACGAGCTGAAAGAAGCGCAAATAATTTTCCGAGCATGCTGATATAGCTCACGTTCGTTGACAACTCTGGTTAAGAGGCGATTCCCTTGAGTAAGCAAAAAAAACCAAGCGAGTTCGATATTCAAGCAGCTCTCCAAGAAGTCTGTACAGCAGATGACGTAAAGAACGCATTTGATCTGTTTAAGTCGAATTTAGAGCTATTAGACAACTGGCGAATCGTTTACGCATGCCAAGACATGCGAGGAGCATTCAAAGTCCCGCGACTAGAATTTGGTAACTCAGGAGTGATCTCTTCCGCTATGGGAGGGCAATCATTAATTGTACTGGATAAAGAGTTCATAAATTCCAAAGGGCCTATTCGGTATGAAATTGGCCATGGGTTATATGCTGATTCAAATGTAGCCTCCTATTTTAGAAGGCTCTCATACAATTCCAGCTCTACAGACAATCTTGAAACGTATAAAAACAATCTCAGGAAAGCGATTGGTGTTGATGGTCTTCAAAGACTAAACCCATTTTATTACATCTGGGAATGCCAGAGAAACTGGAATGAAAAGACCCGCGAGGCATGCGTAGAGACTGTCGCTGCGATTTTGGCTTTTCATATGGATTCTGATCCGCTGGGCCCAGGCTGGAACGATAGATTTATGAATCTTTATCGAGGGACTTGCGAACAGCAGGCAGTGAGTATGATCGATGACCTTCTTACCGAGGCATTGAGCGAAGAAACAATCAATCGGTTGGCGCTGATTGAAGCCATGATCCTACGCACAAAACTCATCGACCTCGGATCCAAGAAATCTGCTCCGCACAAACTCGAGCAATTGATTAGATTTATGTATGAAGAGCTCCAAGTTGTGATGGCAAGAGAGCTTGTAATTTGCGCCGAAATTCTTTATCGGGGCAAAACCAGCCTGACAAAAAAACTGAACTCATTCGAGAGGAGCGAAAACGCAATCGATATTGTAAGAAATGCTGCCTGGGATATTTTCATGCTCAGGATTATGGATGCAATGGTGACCCCTAAAGGTCTTCCACGCGGCGAGGTTTATTTGCCCGTTCTAATCTCCACTGACAAGGACGTACGGGACCTTATCAAACTGACGGAATTGAAAGCCATTGCGGTCTGCCGAACCTCTGGTCGAACGTTTCCATTCATCGACCTTGACTTGTTCGAATGGCTCAACACTCGCTTAGGAGCTAAACGTGTGGAGAACTTAGCCCCTTTGTTTGGACAGGAAGGATTTGAAGCGCGTGCGAAGGGGCGAAGCTTGAGGGCGGTAAAGGAGACGTTAGCTGCCGATCAAGTTCGGCTTCGAGAGCATCAAAAGTAGCCATCTTTTAGGCCACCCGTTTATGTCTCATTTTGATGTTGCGACGAGGCAGCCACTGCAGTCGGCCGACAGCTTTCATCTGTGAAGGGCAGCTCTGAGTCGGTAGTAGGCAGCGGCGACTGACTGCAATCGGCCAGAAGCGGTCATTCAATATCGCTATCCATCTGTCTCCCTAGCGTGCGAAATTACCAGCCCTTCAATTTCTCTCAAAGGCAGGTTCATGACCTCCACTCAGGCGGTCTCGAATTTTTAAGGCCCATGAGTGGGGTTGACCACACAGGGCTAAAGAAGCGTTGCAAGGAAGCATGGGACACACCTCTAGAGAGGTTGCGAGTAAAGAAGGAGCAAAGCGTTTGTGAATGGCTGGGAGTTACCCCTGATCGTCCACACGCCGGGTCAAAAGTCGGGATAGCGCTGGGGACTCTGGGGCTTCGGCCCATAAACGGGCTAAAGGTTAATCCGGAAAACGGCACAACCGGCTGGTATCTGTGGTGCGGTATGGAGTGGTCCGAGGCTGATGATTTTTTCACCCCTGCATGTAGAACACATCACGGACTATCTACCGGAAGTTGTCGAATACCTTTGAGCGAAACTTGGCTATAAATCCGGTTGATGTTGAAATCACAATACTTGAGCAGCCAAGTCATTGCTGGGGATTCCGAGGGATCACAGGCGATGAGGCAACCTTGAGCTACAGGGTTAACGTATAAAAAGCGGTTCAAACCGTTCGCTTCGAGGCAGGTGAGATGCGACTTAGCAGATTATCGATCACATCTTGACTTCAGTTCGGACCAATCCGGTACTTTGTACGAGGCCCTCTACCAAGCGATAACGTCGTTGGCACAAGAATTTGAAGCCGGGCATTCGAAGGCGGGAACAACGACTATCGGGCGGTAAAATCTCTAAACGAGGGCATTACGAGCGGCCCTTGGGCTTGGACGAAATGTGCGGGTGTCGTCTTCCGACACATTAGCGTGCAGCGTGTCGGGATAGACGGTGGCGCTGGAGCCAATGCAGATCGACCCCAGCACCTACGGCCCGGTTTGCCCGGAACGGCCGCCCAGGATTACTTCAGTTTCGCCACCATGGCCACGGCGACTGCCTTGGCCGACTGTGGGTTCTGGCCGGAAATGACTTCGCGATCTTCGATCACGTTCTCGCTCCATGGCTTGGCTTCGGAGAAGTTAGCACCGGCTGCCGTCAGGCCATCCTGCGGGAACAGTTTCATATGGCCGCCGCCGAGGAAACCTTTGGCCTGCTCCTCTTCCGCGTCGGTGAAGGCGGTGACTTTGTAGCCCTTGTAAATCCAATTGGCTGGCGCTGCCGGCTGTTTGCCCGATTCCAGTGCGGAGACAAAACCGTGCGCATCCGGGATCGCCGACAACATGGCTATGGTGCCATGGCAGGTGAAGCCGGTGATCTTGCCTTTTTCGTGGAAGTTGGTCAGCAGTTGGCCCAGTTGCTTGTCCTTCAGCAGATCCTGCATCGGGATATGACCGCCAGGCACGAATACGGCATCGAACTTGTCGTAGCCGATTTTCTGAACCTGCGCGAAGCTGATTGCCGGCGAGCCGCTCTTCGAGGTCAGCTTCAGCGTGTCCAGCAGCGCAAGACTTTCCTGACGGGCCTTTTCATCGCCGCCCCAGAAGCTCACATCATTGGATTTCTGGTCTGCGGTTGGCGCCTTGCCGCTAGGGGTGGCAAATACGACGGTTTGACCCGCCTCGATGAAGGTCTGCACCGGTTGCATTAATTCGTTCAGGAAGAAGCCTGTTTGCATGACCTTGCCGTCTTTCAGGTCCAGTTGAGCCTGATCCGACAGTACAACCAATACCGTGCCGGCGTTGGCATAGTTAGCGGCAGCGGTTAGCAGGGCGGCAATAATGGTTTTTTTCACGCGATTCTCCAGTAGCAATGGTTTGTTGGCGCCATCTTATTACTAGAGCAGAGAGTGATAGAGCCCCTGAATTGAATTTCACTTATTACACTGAGTAATCAATAGTTGGAGCTTGCTGTCGCTGAAGTGCTAGGCCTGTGGTTGAAATTTTCTCGGTGAAAACTCCGGGGCATGGATAACCCTCCGTATCAACGATCGTAGGGATTTCCTCAAACAGGACGTGCCAACGCCCGGAAATACCGGGCGTTGGCCAATTGAAAAGACTGTGATTGTTCAGCCAGGCATTGATTCGCGGCTGAAAGCGTCCAGCTCCCGCACCAGGCTCTGTGCTGCCAGCATGACCAGTTCACGACCTTTGTCTGGCGTCGCCAGCGCCGGGTCCGAACCCATGCGGCCATCGGGGTGGCGTGCGCGGAAGTCCATCGCTTCGCGGATCGGGCCCCAAGGGGCGATCTGCGGCGAGTATTCAGCCGATTTGATCGAATCCGGGTAGGCCCATTGTGTGACCGCAATCTCGGACGGCGTGGCATGAACGCCGTGCCCCGTAGGAAACTGCTCGCGCGCAAGCTCCCCTACCCCCTCAAGGTCCCACCAATTGCACAACTTCAGCGCGAACCCTGCTGGGCGTCGAGCGAAGCTGGCTTCGGCGTAGAGCTCAGAGAACGCCGCCTCAATCGATGCAACGTTGCCACCGTGGCCATTGAGAAAGAGGATTTTTTCAAACCCGTGAGCGGCCAGCGAGCGCACCCAATCGCCAATCGCCGCAATGAAGGTCGACGGACGCAGCGAGATGGTTCCAGGGAACCCAAGATGGTGCTGGGCCATGCCGATATTGAAGGTCGGTGCAATCAGGATGTCTGCGTTTTTTTGCGCTTCACCGGCAATGATTTCCGGGCACATCCAGTCGGTCCCCAGAAGACCGGTAGGACCGTGTTGTTCGTTCGAACCAATCGGGATCACGATGGTGCGGCTGCGTTGAAGAAATTGGCCGATCTCGGCCCAGGTCGACAGGTGTAAAAGCATTTGAGTTCTCTCTTTTAAAGGGTTCCTTGCGGAACATGACAAAGGACGCGGGTGGCAACAGATCAACCCGCACTGTATTCCGGAATCGCGCCGTCACGCGCTTTCGGCTTGGTCGACAGGATCACCAATGCTGCGCACAAAAATACGCAACCCACGATAACGACGCCAAGATTTGCGCTGCCGGTTGCGGTTTTTGCCCAGCCGATTATGGCCGGCCCCCAGAAGCCGCCGGAAAGACCGATGGTATTAATCAAGGCAATGCCCCCTGCCGCCGCCTCGCCCTTGATGTGTTCGGAGGGCATCGCCCACAACACGGTGTAGGCCATGAACATCATGGCGGTTGCCACGGTCAGCAGTACCAGCGCGGCCGTCAGGTTGCCGTCGGCAAAAGGGTACATAAGGAGCAGGATCGCGCCGATCCCCGCCGGCACTGCGCAGTGATAGCGTCTTTCACCGACACGGTCCGACCGGCGCCCTATCCAGTACATGCCGCAAGCGGCGGCGACATAGGGAATCGCGGCGTACCAACCCAGTTGCATGGTGTCGTTGACGCCTTGGGCCTTGAGGATTGCCGGCAGCCAGAAACTCATGGCATAGATCGAGAAGATGATGCAGAAATAGGCGCTGGCGAGAATATAGATTTTCGGGTCGCGCAACACTGCACGGAACGAATGGACGCGCCCGGTCGATTCACCCAGCTCACTGGCCAGCAAGGCCTTTTCTTCCTGGCTCAGCCAGCGCGCCTCAGCGGGTCGATTGGAAAGGATGAAAAAAGTCAGCACACCGAGGAAAACGCACGGCAAGCCTTCAATCAAAAACATCCACTGCCAGCCGGCCAGACCACCAACGCCTTCGAACGTTGTGATCAACCACGCAGACAGTGGGCCGCCCACAATGCCGCCAATGGGGCCGGCGATAAACACGATCGCAATGGCCCGCGCCATACGCTTGGGACCGTACCAGCAGGACAGGTAATAAATCATGCCCGGTGCAAAACCGGCTTCGAACACACCCAGCAGAAAGCGCATGGCGTAAAACATCGGAACGTTGCGCACGAACAACATGCAGGCCGAGGTGATGCCCCAACACACCAGAATACGGCTGAAGGTTTTCCTCGCGCCGACCTTCGGCAGCATCAGGTTGCTCGGCAACTCGAACAATACGTACCCCAGAAAGAAAATACCGGCGCCCGCACCATAGGCAGCATCGGAAAGACCAAGGTCATTTTGCATCTGCAGTTTGGCAAAGCCGACGTTGATCCGGTCCAGATACGCAAATACGTAACAGATGAACAGCAGCGGCAGCAGCCGCCAGTTGAGCTTGCGGTAAAGGGCTGAAATGGCATCACTTCGTGCCGGCGCCTGAAGAATTGACATGCGAATCTCCCGTTATTCTTGTTGGTCCGAGTTCGTGTCAGAGAATGTTGCACCGGCACCTCATGACCAGCAAGAGCAACTAAGTTCGTGTAGTGTTGCTCTACAGGCAACGCAACATCTCTGGAGAGAGTTCCCGGCATGCGCGAAATCAATCAACAACGGCTTCGGTATTTTCATGAGGTGCTGACTCACGGATCGATCCGTGGCGCGGCCGACAACATCAATACGTCGCCCTCGGTGATCACGCGCCAGATCAAGCTGCTGGAAGAGGAAATCGGCGCCAAACTATTCGAGCGCCAGGCACGCGGTGTTCAGCCCACCGAGGCCGCGGCGCACTTGCTGGAGTTCTGGCGCGGCTATCGATCGCACCAGGAGAAACTCGAAGATCAGTTGCAAGCGATCAAGGGCCTGCAGCAAGGCCATGTGCGCGTCGTCATCAGCGAGGGATATGTCGATGCGTTGGTCGACAACGTGCTCGCGCCGTTCTGCAAGCAGTACCCCAAGCTTGATGTGCGGCTGGACATTCTGCCCGTCGACGATGTCCTCAACGAAGTCGCCGAAAACCGTGCGCACATCGGCCTTGCGTACAATCCGCCGCCGCATCCGCACATCGACTACCGCGCGACGTTTTCGCAACCGGTGATGCTGCTGGTTCGCCCGGATCATCCGTTGGCATCGCGGGGCGCGGCGGCAACCGTCGAGGATATCCTCGCCTGCCAACTGGTCCTGACACCCACGACGTTCGGTATCGGTCATGCGATCAAGATGCTCGAGTATGCCGAGAAAATCGAGATCCGCCCGGTACTCGTCAGCAACTCCCTCGCGGCGCTCAAGCGCATGGTGGAGGACGGCGGTTTTGCTTCGTTGCTCGGCGAATTCGCGGCCTATCGGGAAATCGCCAACGGCAGCCTGGCGGCGGTATCGATCGACCATCCGTTGTTTCTTGGGGTTGAAGCAAAACTGTTGGTGAAGTCCGGCCGACCGTTGGCCGCCCCTGCTCAAGAGCTACTGAACTGGATGTTGCAGCGCTTGCCGATGTTTGCGTCTGATACGGGAGTGCCGAGCGCCTGACCAGAGACAAGTCATCCCTACTCCCTCGCCTTCTCTCCTGGTGGAACAGACGTGTTCGAGATGCTCGGAAGGCCAAAGGAACAACCTGCCCAGGTTGTAGAACAACGAAACAAGATCCGCTCGGCTCAAACCATCAGAAAAATGTGATCTCGTAGCCGAATCGCGAGGCTGCGTTGACGATATGTTCCCCCATGATCTGGCGTGCCGCCGTCGCATTTCGATCGATAAAAGCCTGCACGAGTTCTTCATGCTCCCCGCGCGCCGCGTGAGGAATGTTGCTGAACACCGGGCCGCGCCGCGCGAAGTTCATGGTGATCAGTGCGCGCATTGGCTCGAGCACTGTGCGAATCATCGTCTCGAGATAGTCGTTGCCCGACGCTGCCGCAACGGCCCTGTGAAAATCGAGGTCGGCGTTGACCGTTTCCAGGGTCGGTTCGCCTTCGTATTGCATGCGCAAGACCGCGGCCTGAATGACTTTCAACTTGGCCGGGGTCATGTGCGAGGCGGTGAGCGCGGCGGCCTGGCTTTCCAGGACGGCCCGCACTTCAAACATGTTTCGGATGGTGTTGTCACCGTCCAGCATCGGCGCACTCGCCTGCGGTGCCAAAGGCTCTGACGCTTGGGAGGCGGCGGAGACGAAGACGCCTACGCCCTGGCGAGACTGAATCAGCCCCTGCGCCCGCAGCGTGGCGATGCCCTCGCGCACCACGTTGCGGCTGACGCCGAAGTTCTGCGAGAGAAACTGTTCAGTGGGCAAACGGTCTCCCGGCCGCAGCCGCCCGGAAGCAATCTCATCGCTCAGCGAGCGGGCGATGTGCTCGGCCAGATGAGGTCGGCGGGTTACGGGTTGCACATTCATTTCACTCATTCTTTTTTCTCCCCTCACTTGTCTACTTAATCTACATCAGAAGACTTGTTCCTGACAGTTGAAACTGAAATTCGCAAAACACATCAACCACTTAATCCAATTAAAACAAGGACTTATCTAATAAATAGGTTAAAGCTTGCTGAAATGCCGCAGTTATTCTGTTGAAGGACAACAGGATGTGATGTACGTTGCCCTCAACCTGACACGGACGAATAAAAAATTGCCGTGTCAGCTTCGCAACCCGCTTGAGGCGCAATCCTATGAAAATTGCCAGCATTGAAACCATTCCGCTTCGTATTCCCTTCACCACGGGCGGCCCGTCGGCCGGCGGGGTCTGGGGGCCGAAAGACCTGCAAATGGTCGACTCTCTCGTGGTCAAGATCACCACCGACGACGGGATCGTTGGCTGGGGCGAAACCTTCGGCTTCACCGCAATCCCGGCGGTAAAAGTGGTGATCGACACCATCCTTGCGCCTGAACTGATTGGCAGCGATGTCACTCGACGGGAGAAATTACAGGGCGATCTGCAGAGGAAGTTTCACGTTTTCGGTCGCAGCGGCGCGTTCATCTATGGCCTCTCGGCGATTGACATCGCGCTGTGGGATATCGCGGGCAAAGCCGCCGAAAAACCGATTTACCAGTTGCTGGGCGGCAGTGAGGCCACGTCTCTTGCGGCGTACGCAAGCCTGATCCGGTATGCAGACCCCGAACTCATCCGCGTCAATGTGCAGCGCGCAGTCAACAGCGGTTTCCGCCACCTCAAGCTGCACGAAGTGGATATCGACGTCATCCGCGCTGCGTGCGAAGCCGCTGGCCCCGGCGTGGAAATCACCCTCGACGTCAACGCTCCGTGGACGGTGCGCGAAGCGCTGGACATGACCGAGAAACTTCGCCCGTTGAACCTGCGCTGGATCGAAGAACCGGTGTGGCCGCCGGAAGACTATTCAGGGCTGGCAAGGGTGCGCGCGCACGGCGGCATCCCGGTTGCGGCTGGCGAAAATGCTTCGACGCTCATGGACTTCCAGCACCTGCTTGAGGCCGGCGCGGTGGATTTCGTGCAGCCAAGCCCCGCCAAAATGGGCGGCATCACCGAACTGCAAAAAGTCTATGCACTGGCGAACGCCCATGGCGTCACCGTGATGGTCCACGCCTTTTATGACGGCCCCGGCCTGCTGGCGGCGGTGCATGGAAGTGCAGCCCTGGGCGGCGCCAAGTCACTGGTCGAATGGCGTTACTTCGACCTCGAAGCGCAACTCTATGGCGACGCCATCATCCCGCGTAACGGACGCATCGACGTACCGCAAGGGCCGGGACTCGGCATCGAGCCTGACCAGGACGTCATCCGGGATTACCGCTTCAAACCTTGACCCCATAAGCCGCTGGCTCATTGCAACATTGATCGACGCCGACGTGTCGGCCTCGATCAGCCATGACGACATTCTTGATAAAAATAAATACGAGGATTGATGACATGTTAGACAGGATCGTAGGACCCATCTTGCCCGTCGCCTTTGTGATCGCGCTGGGCTATATCGCCGGCAAGCGCGGACGGCTGACCCATTCGGACAGCCTGCTGATCAGCCGCCTGGTGCTGGGCTGGATATTCCCGGCGCTGCTTTTTGTCGGGATGGCGAGCACGCCCCGTGAACAGCTCTTCGACTTCAAGTTCATCGTGGCGACGTTCATTGGCATCATGGGCATGTACACGATAGCGCTGGCGATCGGCTGGTTCAGCACTCGCGATCTCAAGGTGGCAACGCTCAAGGGCTTCGTGAACGGTTATCCAGACGCCGCCTTCATGGGCATCCCTATCCTGGGTGCAATGTTCGGCGCGGGCAGCATCTACTCGGTGCTGGTACTCAACCTGGTCGCGAGCCTGGTGATGATCCCGCTGACGACCATGTTGCTCACCATCGCCGATGGAAAGGCCAGTGGCGGCCAGGCGTTTTTGTCGAGCCTTTCAGGGGCGGTACGTCGTCCGCTGATGTGGGCGCCGGCCCTGGGGATTCTACTGTCCGTGCTGCAGGTCAAATTGCCTGCGCTTGCGGCGGAGTCTTTCACCCTTCTCGGCAAGGCCACGCCCGGTGTATCGCTGCTGTGCCTGGGACTGATCATGTCGTCGGAGAAACTGAAAATGTCCGGTGAAGTCTGGGGCAACCTTGGGCTCAAGCTGCTCATTCACCCGGTGTTAATGTTCGGCGCCACGGTACTGCTCGGCACTCATGGCCTGTACGCACAACAGATGATCCTGCTTTGCGCCCTTCCATCGGCGACGATCCCGGCGATGTTTGCGAACCAGACCGGCGCCTATCAAAGCGAAGCCGCGACCTCCATTCTGGTCAGCACCGTGCTGTCGATCGTGACGTTCTCCTTTGCGATCTACCTGATTGATGGCGGGCTTGCCGCTACTTGACTGCTGGCTCGCGCAGGCGCCCGGCTGAAATCGCTGCAGCGGCAGAGGCGTTAAATAAACACGCCGGAGGCTGATACCACCGCCCTAAAAAACGGGACGCCAAGCGTCCCGTTTTTACAAACACAAATAGAACAAACAACAAACAACCTGTGGCGAGGGAGCTCGCTCCCGCTGGCCTGCGCAGCAGGCCCATCTGTTAAGGCCGCCTCGCCACCCAGTGCAAGCAATCCCCCTCACCACAGGTCAGCAACTACTTAGACGGCTCAACCCTATCCAACACCCGGTTCGCCGTGATCTCCGCCACCATGATGCTGTTTGAAATGCCCAGCAAGGCATAGCGCGACTCCCCCTCCAGATGATCCACCAACTGATGGACCATCACGTCGACCGACGCCAACGTCTCGACCAAAAAAACCGCCAGGGTTTCGGCTGTGGCCTCCGGGTCCACGGAAAACAGTTTGCTGGAGGTACGCGGGGTGGCTTTGATATCGGCGCTTGATGGGAAGTGGAAATCGAGGGCGCGTTCGGCGGCTTCGTTGAGTTTTTTTGAATCGGGTTCGTAGGGGGACACTGGATTGGTGTCGGGTGGATTCGGGGTGGCCTTAAACATAGTTCTGTCTCCAACATATGGAGCCATCACCGAACGCTGCTAAACGTAAGGTGGCAGCTGTGTGCAGGTTAGCAGACCGGCGGAGACGAAATCCGGCGCGCCCGAGGGCGCCCTGCGCACAGCTACCATAAAGTGCAGGCATGAAATGACCTGACTGTCTGGATGCAGATACGCTTCGTCACGACGGGCTGCTAAACCCGATCACTGAAGGGCAGTGACGGGAATCAAGTTACCGAGCAGCCCAAAAGCGCACAAGCCGGCGGATTCTGGTGCAGCCGTAGGCAACGGCGCAAGGTTTTGTAGCTTTCAGGACGTAACCTTGAGGGCGTTTAAACATGCGCGCTCAAGGGTTGTTGAAAAAGCTGATACGCGCTTCCTACAGGCGGTGAAAGCTTCGAAAAAAATTCAGGAAGCCACTGCCGTATTTACAAGATGACCGTCACAAGTGTGATAGCAACGTGGTCTCTTGAATCAGCCTGCTATCGGCCAAAAGAAAACACTCAAAAAGCGTCCTGGACGATCAGGTTCTCATGTCATGAAATCATCCAGCTGTCGTACCATCGTCACATCGACAGAACGGAGGTTGATATGGGAAATGGTCAGGGCAGACGAGTCGTTGTCATTGGTGCAGGCATCGTTGGCGCGTCATTGGCGTATCACTTGGCCGGTAAAGGCGCGAATGTCACCTTGGTAGAGGCTGAAGATATAGCTTCGGGAGTGACTGGCAGCTCATTCGCTTGGCTCAATACCTCACACCCCGAACCAGACCCAATTGCGCAACTGCGCGGTTCTGCCATCAAGGAGTACCGCCGACTCGAAACGCAGCTGCCTGGTCTGGAGATACGATGGACAGGTGCCTTGTCTTACAGCGTGATGGCGATTGGAGCGCTGCCGATCCCAGGTCACCAAGCTTCGGCAAATCTGGTGTCTCGATCGCAGATTCTCGACCTTGAACCAAATCTCAAGAACCCTCCCCAGTCTGCTCTATATGCGGCTGAAGAAGGAGCGCTGGACGCAGTGGCAGCTACGCATGCGTTGATCGCAGGTGCCCAGGCGTATGGGGCGAAGATTCTCACTCAGACGCGAGTGCTCGGTTTTGTAACCCAGAGTGCAACGGTGACCGGAGTCGAAACAACAATAGGCATCATCGATGCCGATATTGTCGTATTGGCAGCCGGGACAGGCATCACGAAGCTGACAGACATGCTTGGAGTGTCCCTGCCGATAGAGGCCTCGCCTGCCATTTTCATCCGTTACAAGTCACAACCCAACCTCGTGCACACCCTCATCTCCAGCCCTGAAATGGAAGTGAGGCAAAGTTCGGATGGTGCGTTGCTGGCGGCGGAAGATTACCTGGACGACGCCATGGAAAATCAGCCGGCAGCGATAGCGCTTCGAACTGCCAAGACAATCCAGAACGAACTCCATGGTGTTGTTTCCATAGATCCGGAATGGGCTTGTGTCGGACTCAGGCCCATGCCTGCCGATGGCATCCCCATCATCGGTTATCTACCCCAAGTAGGTGGCGTCTATGTTTGTGCAATGCACCCTGGAATTACTTTGGCGGCGATAGTGGGACGTCTGGCCAGCGAGGAGATCATCGATGACAAGGCGTCCAGTTCCCTTTGCCCATGCCGGCCCGATCGATTTTTGCAAGCGTAGGGGATCCTCTTGTGAGGCAGCAATAGGTCATTTCCGGCCTCTCGCGGAGATAGAATAGCGACCGCTGGTTCTTTCTGTGATGAGCTGATGCTTCGTCCGGTCGATATCAGGCATAACCCGTAGTCGATGCCTTATGAAGCTCCACCCTTAAAATTCCAACACTCAGCGATGGAATGAGAATGTCCAAAAAAACCATCTATGCCAAAGAATTCGACATCTGTGTTTCGATGTCAGATTTAGTAACCTGGGAAGGTGACCGGAAGGCTCCCAGCGCCGACCTGCAGGCGGTATTTACCACCCTTGAAATTCCCGTCAACATTATCGAACTCCACGAGTTGTATTTCGCCCACCTTTACAACGGCTACGGCGACGTGCATGTGTATCATGCTCAAAATAACGGAGGCAGTATTTTCGCAATCGACTTGTATCGAGAGCTCACGGACCAGCAAGATTTGACAGGTCTATTTCTGCGTATTGAAAGCCCTGCATTTGATCAGGCACTCGCCCATCTCCGGTCATTCTTTGACAGCGCCAGGTGCCAAGTTGCCTTTGAGCAGGCAAGCTACTCTAGGCGACTTCGCGAAACGCTTGACGAAAGCAGATACCCTCGACTGGTCGAAGTCGATCACGACTTTATACAGCAGCATTACACTCATCGGTGACGCTAGCCAACCAGACACTGCACAAGTCCGATTCAGCGTTGGCTTTTAGCAATTGCGCCAATACTGTGTTCACTTGCCGATCGCCTCCTTGCGACCAAAGAATGCGATCACCCGGCCCAATGCCGTCTCGGTACCGGCACGCAGGTCCATCGGCTCAGTGCGCAAAGACCAGGTCTTGGGCAACAATCGACCAGACGGGAACGGAACGCAGGTCACCATAACCGAAGGAATGTTTGTTATGAGCCACCTTAACAACGACTTGAGGGCCGATTTCGTTGAGGCACTTGAGGAAATCTCGACGCTGATGTCCATTGCATACGACCAGCTCGGCCCTATACCGGAAGACCATGCATTAGCTCAGGCAGGTTTAGAGAATGGTGGTGAAATAGTTCTGGATTATGTCGATCACAACGAGGCTGGAGTAGCGTTCGAACACCTGCTTTACATGATTAACGAACCACCGCTCGTTGTTTCTGAAAAATGCATAAAAATTTTAGGTCGGATCGCGAAGTCCTTGAAGATGCCATTCACGAGGTGACAAAAATTTACCCATCTGAAGGTCAGCTTTGGGTCGATAACTGCCCTTCGCGACGGGTAGAAAACGGCCCTAAACGGACATTCATGGCAGGCAATTATTGGCCGGCGGTTGTCTGTCGCGAAATAGTTATTCCAGCGTCATGAGCTATTAAGATTGAGTTGTAAAAAATCGCATTTGTAATTAATCGCTGCATCTTAATTGCTGGTGCGTTGATGGTGGTTTTTAACCATGCCAACCGCGTATCCGTTTGACTTAGATCAACCCGTCGATGCAACACCCTGCTCGCTCAATATTGAATGTTTTTGCATCGACGTGGTTGAAATGCACACATTAGCGCAAGGTTTATTTATTCAATTCGTTGAGGTGCGACAGTTTTACATCCCCGTAGAAAACTCAGGTGGGTGTTTGATTGCAGTTCGTATCGTGCGTAAGGCGTCATCGTATTGACAAAGTAAATGCAAAGCCCAGTCGATACGTGTGCGGATGCGAATATCATTTTCGCCTGAGGGAATTTCGCTATTCATCATCGATTCAACATTTCTTATGATGAGTTGTTCAGGCAAATACATGATCCGGCTGTTTTTGTAGCTCGAAGCACGCAATTCAGCAATTGGATAGGCTCCCCCGAGCCCAGCCGAAACCCCCACCAGGAGCGCTGGCTTGTGTCCAAGTTCACCGAGTCCTGCGTACAAAAAGAAATTTTTCAGCGCCGGGCAAGCCATGCCATTCCACTCCGGGCTGATCACGATCAGTGCGGTAGCTTTTTTGAGGATGGTTTGCTGGACATTCCAGACTCCATCAATGTCTTCTTCTGGCCACAGCGGTAGCCGACTGGAAGCCAAGTTCAGCAGTTCGCCTGAATCACAAAGACCAAGTTGCTCTAATCGGTCGCGCAAGTATTTTGCGACTTTGAGTGATTGGCTGTTTGATCTATTCGATCCAGACAGCAGAACGATATGACGGCTCATTGCGCCACCTTCTGTTTAGCCTTGTGTGCTTTGGGAGTGACACGGCGTGAACGCACGATGGGCCAGAACAACTCTTCTTTCCAGCTGATCGGTGACAAGTGTTCGATGCCGTATAAGAGCGGACGCCGGCGGGTAATTTTGGCTGTTCCGAACAGGATGTCCCAGAAGAACAACAGGTTGCCGAAGTTGCCCTTGTAATGCGTGACACCATCCTCGGCAGTCAAGCCGTGATGGGCTGAATGAGTGGAGGGGGTGGAGATCGTTCGCTCCAGAACCCAGACAATAGGACGCAACACACGGATGCCATACAGTTTGTCATCCCACGCAACGCTGCTGTGCGCTGCGAAGATGACGATCATCTTCAGGATCAGATAAACATAGTAAATATGCGCAAGCCCTAGATAGATCAGTATGCCGGACAGCCAGATGCCGGGCATCAGCATGTAGTAGAAGCTGTTGTTTCGATAAACGATGCGGACACTCATGTAGGGCGCGGAGTGATGAGCGCGGTGCAGCGCATAAAGTGCCGGGACCCGATGTGTCAGTCGATGCCACCAGTATTGAGTCATGTCATCCAGTACTAGAAACAACACGAACCCTGCGACCCAAGGAATGGTGGCCAGGGCGCCTTTCATTTCCGGAACAGCCAGGCTCAGGATTTTTCCACTGAGCCACATGACACTGGGGAACGTGATTGCAACCAGGATCCCGGAGCCTATGACTTCGATCAGTACGTCACGCCTCCCGCTCAACGGGTGTCGGAGCGAAGAACACGCAAGTTCCAGCAAGATGAAGGCAAGGAATATCCCGGCCACTATTACGGAAGGATTGTTGGCGAGCATTATTGTATTCATGGCACTCTCGATTAAGGCCCTTGCGGGCAATGCCATTTCATTAGAAGCCAACGAGTAAGCCGTCCCTATGCGCGAAACGGACAAAATTGAGCGAGAACAGGTCAATCGTTCCCCCCAGCGCTTTCACCGCGGCAAACTGGGCCAGGTGCTGGAGCGTTTCCTGGATAGCCAGGCCTTGAGAGAAAACAGGGATTACAGCCTGATCGAGCTGGATCAGCTTTGGCGCGAGGCGGCGCGCATCGATCCGGCGATCGGGTTGAAACTGTTCACGCTATTCACGCCTCAGGACTGGCACGTCCTGGCCTATCTGTGCTTGTACAGCCCCGACGTTTTATCATCCATGAAGCTTTGGGCCCGGTACGCGCGGCTTGCGGCGGACACAGACACGGTGAGACTGCTCAATGATGAAAACGGCGTTGGCATCGAGCTGTGCGTCGATGCGCCCAGTGAGCTGGCGCGCTATGTCATTGAGCACTACGGCGCAATGTCCATCGCGCAGTTGCGGCGTGGAACAGGGCAGCAGGTGCAGCCGGTCCTGGCAAGATTTACTCACTCTCGTCCGTCGTATTACAAGCAATACACCCAATGGTTTGGGGGTCGTGTCGAGTTTGACTGTCCGATTAACTGCTTCTATTTCGATGCTCGAAGCTTGAGTCTGCCGATGCAGACACGTCATCACGGGATGCTTGAGTTATTGACCCAGGAACTGGATCGACGGATCGCCGCGCATCGGAATTTCAGCGGTTGGTCAGCCAAGGTTGCTGAAGGAGCGCGACGATCTTCATTTGCATGCGAGTGTCATTGGCCAGGGCTTTGAGCTGTTCGAGTATCATGGTCGGCAATGCTACGCTTTTTTACGAAATGTTCAATAAACAATCTATTAGCATTGGCAAGGGTTTGAAATCAAACAAACTCATCCAGCTGAATCGCCCCTACTTTTGTCGATGTACTGAATGACTGCTTGAACTGTTCCGCTCTGGTAGACATCCCCGGTCTATGTTTGAACGTCTGGCCGATTGCTGTCCTTCGTACCAGGCAGAAAATCGGCCAGAAGCAGTATGGGCGGATAGCCAATAGGCACAGCCTACCGCTTCACTCCTCGCCGCCTCCATACAACCCCAACCGCCGATCCCGATGCAAATCATTACGCGCACTAATCCGCTTATTCCGCGCCTCAGCGAGGTTAAGTGTGGCCAGCAAAATCTGCTCTCCCCCCTGCTCCGCCGGCCCCGCCAACGGATAACCATCAGCATCGACAATCACCGAACCTTGCACCCATCCAACCCCGCGTTCATGCCCATGCCGATCACACGCGGCAATAAACATCCGGTTCACCGACGCATTGGCCTGAACCCGCACCACCTCGGCCGGGCGCTCGGTTGGTGGCCTCGGTCCATCGGGCCAATTGACGGGAGCGCAGAGCAATTCTGCACCCGCCAGCGCCGGCAGTCGCACCCATTCCGGAAACTCCAGGTCGTAGCAAATCAGCATGCCGATCCGTCCATGGACCGTTTCGACCACCGGCGGCGCTTCGTTGCCGGGTCTGAAGATTTCGCTTTCCGCGTCCCACAGGTGTGCCTTGCGATACACGGCGCGCAGGCCTTGGGGGTCGATCATCGCCGCGCTGTTGGCCAGTGCATCGCCTTGCAGTCGTTCGCAGAATCCGGCCACTACAACGACGTTCAATTCTTTCGCCAACGCCGTCCACAGGCGCAGGGTTGGTCCGTCGGTTGTTTCAGACAGGGACAACGCTTCGTCGCGGTCAGCAAACAGGTAGCCGCTCTGCACCAGTTCGGGCAGCACCACCACTTGGGCGCCTTGCAACGCCGCCGAGCGAATCGCTCGTTCTGTCAGTGTCCGGTTGTAAGCGAGGTCGCCTATTTTCGGTGCCACTTGGCAGCAGGCGACCACGGTATTTTTCACGCTGTTCAACGTCCCTCCTCCACTGGCTGATGAGCCATGGCAACAATGTCGCTCTCGGTGATCGAGTCGATGATTCGGCGTTCGTATTCAAGGTCGATCGAACGGCTGAGCAGGTAATACGCCAGGCCCGAAACCACCAGGCCGACCAGCCAGGCGATGTCCACCCCTTCGAGCATGCGCGCCAGCGGGCCGACGAACACTTCTTTGCCGGCGGCGGCATCGAAGATGTAGAAGAACGGCACCATCGCGGCAAATCCGATCAGGTACGAGACGATCCCTCGGAATTGCCAGGCGCCGTAGATGCCCTTCGGTGTGAAGAAATGCGGGATCGCGTAGCGGCCTTTGCGCACGAAGAAGTAGTCGACCAGATTGACCGCGGTCCAGGGCACGAGAAAGTACAACAGCAGCACGAGGAAGGTGTTCAACAGCGCGATGCCATCGCCCTTGATCGACAGCACGCAGGTCAACAGGATGACGCTGATCGCGGAGATCGACATGACCCGGGCGCGAGGGGTTGGCGTGATTTTTTTGATCGAGTCGACGCCGGTCAATAACGTCAGCATCGCGCTGTAGGTGTTGAGCGCGATGATCGGCAGGAAGCCTGCCACGGAGACGATGACCAACACGTTGCCCAGGCCCGGGATCATCGACGATCCGACCTGGTTAAGCGCCACCAGCGCATCCGCCGCTTTCAACTGCTGCGCGAGCCAGGCGCCGAGGCCGATCATCCAGCTCCCCGACAACGATGCGCCGATGAACACGGCGGCGATCAGTTTTGGCCGACTGGTGTTTTTCGGCAGGTAACGGGAATAGTCGGAGACATAGGGCGCGTAGGAAATGTTGTAGCTCGCGCCGATGGCAAACAGCGTGGCGAACGCAACCCAGCTGAAGCCCAGGTCGGTCGCCGGGGCGACGCCTTCCTGGCCTGCACCGAACATCAGGGCGATGGTGACTAGCGCATACAGCGGCAAGGTCGCCAGCAACGCCCATTTGAAGGCTTTGTGCATCAGGTCGTGGCCGTAGATCGACAGCAGCGCGCCGATCAGCACCACGACGATGGCGACAATGGTCGGGTCGATGCCGAAGACGTGTTCAAGGCCGTTCATGATCAGCGAGATGTTCACCACGTTGAAGCCGACGAACACAAACATCGTCGCCATCAAGGCCAGGATCACTCCGCGATACCCGAACTGGGCACGGGACTGGATCATTTGCGGGAGGCCCATTTCGGGACCTTGCGAGCCGTGAAAAGCCATGAAGATGGTGCCGAACATGATCCCGAGCGCACCGGCCAGCATCGTCCACAGCGCCGACAAGCCAAGGCTTGGGCCGACAAAACCGATGGAGATGGTGAAGAAGTGGAAGTTGCCTAAAAACCAGAAAGGGCCCTGGCTGCTGAGCTTGGCGTGACGTTCGTTTTCCGGAATGTAATCGATCGAGTGGCCTTCGATGGCCAACCCGCCACTCGCCTCGAGGGCGTGCGCAGAATGAGGAGACCCTGACATACGATTGTTCCTATGCAGTTGATTGTTGTTTTTATGGGCAAAGCGCCGGTTTCATTGCAATGTAGGGCCTGGGTCAGGGCTATAAAATATCGCAGGCACACTGTTTACATAGATCCGCGTCTATGTGAATGAACATTGAGGGACACCCATGCTGGGCACTGTATCGGAACTGGATCTGCGTTTGATCCGGGTCTTTCTGACCGTCGTTGAAGCGGGCGGCATCTCGGCCGCGCAAACTGCGCTCAACACCACTCAACCGACCATCAGTGCGCAATTGGCGACGCTGGAAGCGCGGGTGGGATTTCGACTGTGCGAGCGCGGTCGCGGCGGATTTTCGGTGACGCCCAAGGGCGGTCAGTTTGTCGAAGCGGCCCGCCGATTGCTGGCGGCAGCCGAAGGTTTCCGGGTTGAGGTCCAGCACATCAATCGCAAAATGTCGGGCAACATCAATATCGGTTTGCTCGGTCAGATCGATCCTGTTGCCAACAAGAAAATCGCCCTGGCCATCGCGCGTTTAAGGGCTCGTCATGAAGGCCTGTATTTCCACTTCACGGAACTGTCTTCGTCGCTGCTGGAAGAGAAAATCATCAATAGCCATATCGATCTGGCGATCGGTTACTTCTGGCACCGCTTGCCCAACATCGATTACTTCCCCTTGTTCCAGGAAACCCAGATCGCCTACTGCGCCCCGGCTCACCCGCTATTTGAGCACGTAGGGGATCTGACCCGGGATGACGTCCGCGATTACGACTGGGTATGGCCCAGTCACCCCTTGCCGGAAATGCCTGCACCCACCTCGATCGAACGCCTGACCGTGCTCACCGACAGCATGGACGGCGCGGCACTGCTCATTCTGTCGGGCCAGCATTTGGGCTTTTTGCCGCAGCACTATGCGGCGAAGCATGAGCAGCTGGGGCAGTTGCATCCGCTGAATCCCGAGCTGCTGCGTTATGAGGTGGGGTTTCATGCGGCGGTTCGGCATTCGGCGCGGCAGCGGGATCTGGTGAGTGCGTTCCTGAATGAGCTAATCGATATTTTCAGTTCTTAATCGCTATCTCGCTGGCCGGGATGACGTCGATCCGTGCAACGGGCCCCGTCAAGTGCGCCAACTCCGCGTTGTGCTGGGCGATGATGTCTTCGGCGGCGAGGTTGCCGTTGTCGACGGTGGAATGCGCGTCGGCGGCGAGCACCACGTCATAGCTCAGGTTCAGGGCCTGGCGGACGGTGGCGTTAACGCAATAGTCGGTTTGCAGCCCGCAGATGATCAGGCGGTCGGAGCCAAAATCTTGCAGTAGGGCTTGTAAGTGGGTCTGGTAGAACGAGTCTCGGTTGGTTTTTCGCACCCGAAGGTCTTGCGGTGAAGTCTTCAGGCTTTCGGCCAGTTGCCAGCCTTCAGAACCATGTTGCAGCTGGTCGCCCTTTTCTTCGTGCTGGATGAGGATGACCGGAATCCCTGCCTCCCTGGCCTTGGCACTCAGGCCGTTTATATTCTCGATGACGCGTTTGATCTCAAAACATTCGTACTCGCCAGTGCACAAGGCGTGCTGGACGTCGATGATCAGCAATGCAGTGGTCATGGGCTCAGGCCTTAAAGTAGTCCTTCAGATTAAGGGGTACGCCACCTGCTCCCTGGGGCCGAGCGAAGAGTGCGTACCGTCGATAATGCCGTAAAACACCTACGATGGAATAGCTTGAAATCGCTGCCTGTCCGCGAATTTATCCAGTTGGACACAGCCCGCCCCAACACCGCTAAGCTGAATTGAAAATTCATTAAACCACATCAACTATTACGGTATTACTTTATCTCTTATAACGAACAACATTAAACACTTCCAAAGCACAATAAGTGTGGTCATACCCGAGTCATTGCTTTAGGGTGAATCTTCGATATCGAGAAGTTTCGCCAGGGACTGCGACCTGTTTAATGACAGGACTGCGGCTTTGCCGCTGGCTCTTAATGAATTTCAGCCAGTGACGTGTAAGTAATACCTGACCGTTCTATTTGAACGCTATGGGTACTTACAATCCTGATTCCCGCTGATGCCGTTATATTCATTGAGCACATATGATATGAGTGACAACAAAGTCCTTGTCTTGCGCACTTGCGCCAACGACATGTCGGACCATGCCGGCCAAGTCTGGCCGGACGCCGGCCTGGTGGTATGCAAACACTGGAAGCCCAGCAAGAAACTCGAGAACGGCCTGGTCGGCTTATTGTGGGGAGAAGGTTCCTCTACTCAACTGAGTTTGCGAGCCGATGCCAAATGGGTTGTGTGCGAAGTTCATATTGATCAGATTATAAAACTTGATGAAGACGGCATGATCAAGTTCCCGGAGGCGGAAGTTGTTCACACGGGCACTCAAGACAGTTCGATCAATTACATTGCAGCGCACATTGAACACTATCAATCAGCAAACATCCCTTTAATCGACACCCCACTTGAATCACCAAATAAAACCTCCAGTCGCGAATTCGAAAGTCGGCGAGCACAGGGTTACAGTCCTTCCGGCATCGGCGCTAAAACCGACGCCTCGCAAACTTTCGAAACTGCTGTGTACGGCAGTACGCTCACGGGTGGGCATCAAAGTTATCTGCTGGCGGGTTACGGCAGTACGGAAACAGCCGGCGGTCAGAGCTCATTGATTGCCGGTTACGGCAGCACCCTGACGGCCGCCGACAGCAGCTCATTGACCGCCGGGTATGGCAGTACGGAAATGGCTGGCGATGACAGCTCGCTGATCGCCGGGTACGGCAGCACCCAGATCGCCGGGCAGAAAAGCACGCTGACCGCCGATTACGGCAGCAGCCAGACCGCCCAGGACGGCAGCACCCTCACCGCCGGTTACGGCAGTACCGAAACGGCGGGAAGCGACAGCTCGCTGACCGCAGGCTATGGCAGCACTCAAACCGCCCAAGAGGGCAGCGCCCTCACCGCCGGCTACGGCAGCACCGAAACAGCCGGATCGGATAGCGCCTTGATTGCCGGTTACGGCAGCACGCAAACGGCGGGACAGGACAGTACGTTGACCGCGGGTTACGGCACCACCCAAACCGCCCAAGACAGCAGCGCCCTCACCGCTGGCTATGGCAGCACCGGCACAGCGGGGCCGGAAAGCTCCTTGATCGCCGGTTACGGCAGCACCCAAACAGCCGGCCACGAAAGCACCCTGACCGCCGGGTATGGCAGCACCCAAACCGCTCAGGAAAACAGTTCCCTCACGGCCGGGTACGGCAGCACCGCCACGGCGGGATCGGACAGTACGTTGATTGCCGGTTACGGCAGTACACAAACAGCCGGCCACGAAAGCACCCTGACCGCCGGGTATGGCACCACCCAGACCGCGCAGGAAAGCAGTTCGCTCACCGCAGGCTATGGCAGCACTGCAACGGCCGGGCACGACAGTTCGCTGATCGCCGGATACGACAGTACGCAAACGGCCGGTTATGAGAGCACGCTGACCGCCGGCTACGGCAGCACTCAGACCGCCCAGGAAAGCAGTTCCCTGACGGCAGGCTACGGCAGCACCGGAACCGCCGGGTACGCCAGTTCCCTGATCGCCGGTTATGGCACGACCCAGACCGCAGGCTATGAAAGCAGTCTGACGGCGGGTTACGGCAGCACCCTCACCGCTCAGGAAAGCAGCTCCCTTACCGCCGGTTACGGCAGTACGGAAACCGCCGGCGGCGACAGTTCGCTTATCGCTGGCTACGGCAGCACTCAGACCGCCGGTTATGACAGCAGTCTGACCGCCGGCTATGGCAGCACCCTCACCGCGCAGGACGGCAGTTCTCTCACGGCCGGTTACGGGACCACGGAAACCGCCGGGCATGAGAGTTCGCTGATCGCCGGCTACGGCAGCACGCAAACCGCCGGCCACGACAGCACGCTGACGGCAGGTTACGGCAGCACCCTCACCGCTCGGGAAAACAGTTCACTCACGGCCGGCTACGGCAGCACCCAGACGGCGGGTTACAAAAGCACTCTGACCGCTGGTTATGGCAGTACGCAAACCGCACGGGAAAGCAGTGTTCTCACCGCCGGCTACGGCAGTACCGGAACCGCCGGCAGCAACAGCTCGCTGATCGCCGGATACGGCAGCACGCAAACCGCTGGCTACGAGAGCACGCTGACGGCAGGTTATGGCAGTACCCTCACCGCTCAGGACAACAGCTCCCTCACCGCGGGTTATGGCAGCACCGAAACCGCCGGCTACGAAAGTTCGTTGATCGCCGGTTACGGCAGCACGCAAACCGCCGGTTACGACAGCACGCTGACGGCGGGTTACGGCAGCACCCTCACCGCTCAGGACAGCAGCTCCCTTACCGCCGGTTATGGCAGCACCGAAACCGCGGGTCAGGACAGCTCCTTGATCGCCGGCTATGGCAGTAGCCTGACCAGCGGCATCCGCAGCTTCCTCACGGCCGGATACGGCAGCACATTGATCAGCGGATTGCGCAGTGTATTGACCGCCGGTTATGGCAGCAGCCTGACCTCCGGCATGCACAGCACCCTGACCGCCGGATACGGCAGCAACCAGATCGCCAGTTATCAAAGCTCATTGATCGCCGGTCCCGACAGCACGCAAATTGCCGGGCACAAAAGCATGTTGATTGCCGGCAAGGACAGCTCACAGACCGCGGGTTATCGCAGCACCCTCATCGCGGGCGCCGGCAGCGTCCAGACGGCGGGTGATCGCAGCAAATTGATCGCCGGCAAGGACAGCACCCAAATCGCCGGCGACCGCAGCAAGCTGTTGGCGGGCAGCAATAGCCACCTCACGGCCGGTGATCGCAGCAAGCTGACGGCGGGCGATGACTGTACGTTGATGGGCGGCGATAAAAGCGTTTTGACGGCGGGCAAAAACAGCATCCTGGTGGGCGGCGCCCGCAGCAAGCTGATTGGCAGCCTGGGTTCAACGTTGACCGGAGGCGAGAATGCGACGTTGATTTTCCGATGCTGGAACGGCAAGCGATTCAAGAATGTCGTGGCGCATACCGGCAAGGATGGCGTGGAAGCGCATGTGCCGTATCAGGTGGACGAGGCGGATAACCTCGTCACCAAGCCCGACGAATAACCTTGTCGGTCGGGCCACCCTCGCAGCTTGAGGGTGGCCATGGACTTACGCCTTAGTAGCCGAGCGACAACCCCGTATTCCTGCGCGGGTCGTTGGCCCCATAGAAGCGGTTCTTGCCCACCGGTTTGCCTTCCAGCGAAGGCGCGCCCACCAGGATCGCCGCCAAATGGTTGGCATCCTGCGGCCCGGCAAACTTGTGGCCCCAGCCCTCAAGCATCTTCACCGTGTCCGGACTGGTGGTGAAGGTCTCCAGGTTGGTCTCTTCCGGCAGCCATTGCTGGTGGAACCGGGGCGCATCGACCGCTTCCTGGATGTTCATGCCGTAGTCGATCACGTTGAGCATGGTCAGCAAGGTGGCGGTGATGATGCGACTGCCGCCGGGGGTGCCGACAACCATGACCACTTTGCCGTCCTTGGTGACGATGGTCGGGCTCATGGACGACAGCGGTGCCTTGCCGGGCGCAATGGCGTTGGCTTCGCCTTGCACCAGGCCGTACATGTTGGGCACGCCGATTTTCGAGGTGAAGTCGTCCATTTCGTCGTTGAGGATGACCCCGGTTTTGCTGGCCATCACACCGGCACCGAACCAGTCGTTGAGGGTGTAGGTCACTGACACCGCGTTGCCCCATTTATCGACGATGGAGTAATGCGTGGTGTTGCTGCCTTCATGGGGCGCTACACCGGGTTTGAGCTCGCGGGACACGCCGGCTTTTTGCGGATTGATCGCCGCGCGGATTTTGGTCGCGTAGTTCTTGTCCAGCAGATGCTCGATCGGGTTTTTAACAAAGTCCGGGTCGCCGAGGTAGCTATTGCGGTCCACATAGGCATGGCGCATCGCTTCGATCTGGTAATGCATGCCCTGGGCCGAGTGGTAGCCCAGATCCTTCATCGGGTAGCCTTCGAGAATGTTCATGATCTCGCAGATCACCACACCACCGGAGCTGGGCGGCGGTGCCGACACCACGTGATAACCGCGGTAGTCACACTCGATCGGCGCCAGTTCGCGGGTCTTGTATTTGTCGAGGTCGGCCTGGGTGATGATGCCCTTATTGGCCTGGCTGGAGGTGACAATGGCGTCGGCCACCCAACCTTTGTAGAAACCGTCTTCGCCCTTCTCGGAAATTTCCCGCAGGGTTTTGGCCAGATCCTTCTGCACCAGTTTTTGCCCGACCTGCATCGGCTCGCCATTACTCAGGAAGATCGCGCCGGAATCCTTGATGTCCTTCTTGAACACGTCGGTGGCGTACTCCAGCAATTCGACATCGCCCTGCTCCAGCACAAAACCGTCTTCGGCAAGTTTGATCGCCGGGGCGATTACTTCCTTGCGCGGTTTGGTCCCGTATTTCTTCAGCGCCAGCTCCATTCCGGACACGGTGCCGGGCACGCCAACGGCCAAGTGACCTCGGGTGCTCAGGTCCGGCACGACGTTGCCCTCTTTGTCGAGGTACATGTCTGCTGTCGCGGCCAGCGGCGCTTTTTCGCGGAAATCGAGGAAGGTCTTGCGCCCGTCCGCCAGTTGAACGGTCATGAATCCACCGCCCCCCAGGTTACCCGCAGCGGGATAAACCACCGCCAGCGCATAACCCACGGCGACAGCGGCATCGACGGCGTTGCCACCGTTCTTGAGCACATCGACGCCTACATGGGAGGCCAGGTGCTGGGCCGTGACAACCATGCCGTTTTCGGCCGCGACCGGGGCCACGGAGGCTGCGTAAGCACTGAGGCAACTGAGCGCCAATGAGGTCGCAATCAGCGATTTGGCAAAAGGTTCGAACTTCATGAGTCGGTCTCTTTTTGTTTTTAGGCTCTGTTTAAAAACGGAGAAAACGCTTCAAAGCAGACGCAAGTATGGCCGGGATTGCGTTTTGCGCCTCCTCGCCGAGGCAGTATGCTTGGCCGCTGTTCAGCCCTTCTGAGGAGTTCGCCGGCATGACTTACACCTTCACCACCCTGGCGTCCCCGGTCGGCGAGCTGAAACTGGTTGCGAAAGATTCAAGACTGGCCGCCATCCTCTGGGAAAACGACAAGCCGAACCGGGTTCGGCTTGGCCCGATGAGCCAGACACCGGATAACCCGATCCTCCTACGCGCCGTTCAGCAGTTGCAGGAATACTTTTCCGGCACGCGCAATAGCTTCGATCTGGAACTGGATTTTGCCGGGACGGACTTTCAGAAGAAGGTGTGGCAGGCGCTGCTGACCATTCCGTTTGGGGAGACGCGCAGTTACAGCGAGATCGCCGAGCAGATCGGCAATCCAAGCGCAGTCCGGGCGGTGGGCGCGGCGAATGGCAAGAACCCGATTTCGATTGTTGCGCCGTGCCATCGGGTGATTGGGGCGTCGGGGAAGTTAACGGGGTTTGCCGGCGGACTTGAGGCAAAGGAACGGTTGTTGACGCTGGAAGGTTGCGAGTGGTCCGGGGCTAGCCGGACGGGTGAGCTGTTTTAAGCCGACTGCCCCCCGATCTCTGTGGCGAGGGAGCTTGCTCCCGCTCCAGTGCGCAGCACTGGCAAAAATCTCCGACTAAGCCAGTATTTTGGGGCCGCTTCGCAGCCCAGCGCGAGCAAGCTCGCTCGCCACAGGGTTAAGGGTTCAGATCTCGGGACTCAGGTAGCGGTGAAGATATTTTTCATCGCCGCATACTGCAGCAGCATGATGGTCTTCGCATCGCAGATCTCCCCGCGATAAAACGCCTCGAGCGCCTCGTCGAATGTCCACTCCAGCACTTCCAGTTCTTCGGTTTCTTCTTCCAGCCCGCCACCCTCGCTGACTTTCGACGCTGCGTCATATTCGGCGATGAAAAAGTGCAGTTTTTCGGTGACCGAGCCTGGGCTCATGTAGGCCTCGAACACCTTTTGCACATGGTGCACGCGATAACCGGTTTCCTCTTCGGCTTCGGCGCGGATGCGTTCTTCAGGTGCCGCGCCTTCGAGCAGCCCCGCCGCCACTTCAATCAGCAAACCATCGTGGCCGTTGACAAACACCGGTAACCGAAACTGACGCGTCAGGATGACGGTTCTTTTCTCGCGGTTGAACAACAGAATCGCCACGCCATTGCCACGGTCGTACACCTCGCGGGTCTGGCGCTGCCAGTCGCCGTTGTTACGCAGATAGTCGAAGGTGATTTTCTTCAGCAAGTACCAGTCGTGGGACAACACCTGGGACTCGATGATGTTGACCCGCTCGGCTGTGTTCGCCATCACAACGCATCCTTTTTTCGTCAGAAGGTCCCCATGGTAGGCGAAAACCAAAAAGCCCGGCATCTCTGCCGGGCTTCTTTTTACTGCTGGCTGGCGACGTCAGGTATCGCGCTGTCTTCCTGTGAAGAGAGCTGCTTGCCATTGATCAACGGCCCGTAACGACGGCTGAACTCCCAGTTGTAAGGCACGCGGTCCCTATTGACCCCGTTGTCCCAATTCACCGACCAGGTCATCAGGCCCTTGATAGAAAGTCCTTTGGCGTCGAGACGCTTGAAGGCATTCACCACTGCCGCCGGATTGATTACGTAACCGGTGGCCGCCGCGTCGACGTTGGCAGGCAGGCCGATCACGAATTTGTCCGCCGGGATCTTCGTGAACCCGCGAGTGCCGCTCACCAGGCTTTCGGTCAGGTAAAACAGGAAGTCCTCTTTCATCGCGTCGTTGTTCTGCGCAATCCACGCGCCATTGCCGTTATTGGCTTCCGGCACCCAGATTCCGTCGCCGCCCTGGTTGTAATACTGCGGGGCGATGAAGTCGTAATAGCCTTCCAGGGCCTGGAGATAACCGACGTACTTACCGGCAGTGGTCAGGTACGGGAACTCCGGCGCCATGCTGATGATGAAGTGTTTGCCTTCACCGGCGTAATGGTCCTTGACCAGCTTCAGCGCGGCAGGCAGGACGCTCTTGTTGTCGGCGAAATCAATCGCGCTCTGTTCAAGATCGATGTCCAGCCCATCGAAGCCGTAGGTTTCCACCAGACGGATGATTTCGTTGGCCAGCGGCTGTTCGTTACCTTTGTGCAACTCGATGTGCGCGTCGGCGCCGCCGAGGGAAATCAGCACCGCCCTGCCCTGACTGTTCAGCACGCCGACCTGGCGACGGAACTCGGCGTCGGACAAGTTGTACGGCTTGAAGGTCGGGATGCCGTTGCCCTTCATGAAGGCCACGGCCACCACGTTGTAATCCTTGGGCACATCCTGCAGCGCGATGTTGGCGAACTGGCCACGCTGATAACCGTCGCTCGGCCCGGCGGGCCAGTTGTGCCAGAAGCCCATGAGGATCTTTTTGCCGGCAATACTCGGCATCAACGAAGCGGCGTCGGCGAGTGGCGATTTCAGTAGCGTAAAGTCGAAAGTAGACATGTTCTATTCCTTCAGAACGTGTGGGGGGATTAACGCTGCGGGCTTACTTGAAGTCCACGTCGAATGCTTGGTAGAAGGCGTTGCCGGTGTTGGCCACAATCCACATCAGCACGATCACGTGATGGCCTTTCTTGTTGCCCGGCAATTTCACTTCGTGGTTGACCTTGGCCTTCATCTCGGCGGAATGGCTGTAGTACGGGACCTGGGTGTAGAAGTCGTCGAAGAACGATGTCGGCTCCAATTGCGCACGGCCGATGCGCTGTTCCGGGCTCCAGCCATCCTTGGTGATGAACCAGCTGTAGCCACGGGTGACATGGGGCGCGGTGTATTCCCAGGTGACCTTGAAGGTCTGGCCCGGATCGACGTTCAACAAAGGCCAGGTGAAGGGGCGGCCGAGCTTGAGGCTCATTTCCTTGTTGGTGAAGTTGATGCAGTCTCGGGCATCCGTCTTGCCACCGCTGAGGATGTAGCGGTCGGCAGGTGGCGTGACACTGTCGCTGTCGGTTTGATACGGCGCCGCGAAGGGCCCCGCCGTCAGCGAAGGGAAGTTTTTGCCGCCTTCCATTTCGTTGACTTGCCAGCTACTCAGCAACCCCAGCTCTACGGCGACCGCACCGCGGCTGGAGGGGGATGTTACACGACCGTGTCGAAGTTGAGGTTGAGTCTGTGGTTGGTTCATATTTTCACTCCGTTGATTTTGAGAACTCTCCTTCCTGAGGAGAGGCCTCCAACCTAACGGAGCTGTTTTTTTTGTCCATCAGCCCATTTGAGCCCCGAATGAACCTGCCTTCGCAGATCACTCGCAAATACTGGATATAAAACCAGTACCCTGATCCAAGTCCTACGTCCTGTGTAGCAAAAGGATTACATCATCAGGTAGCAATCGGGGCATCGTACCGACTAGGGAAGCTGTGCCTTGTATTCCTTTTCGTATTGGCCGGCCAAGGCCTCTTTCTGCTTGTCGTCGAGCAGCTTGCCGGCCATCTGGAAGAACTTTTGCTCTTCCTCTTCCAAGTGATGATGAACCTTCTCGGACAGCTTCTTGGCGGTCGCCAGCCAGGCCGGGCTGGACATTTGTGTCTCATCCAGCTCTTCCATCATTTCGTCCATCTCATGGTGTTCGGAGATGGCGTGGCGGCTGAGATCGACGCCATTGTCGAACGCCATCAGCGGGATGTAGAAATGGCGCTCTTCGGCGGTTTCGTGGGCCTGGAGTTCAGACTTGAGCTGCTTGTAAGCCTCGACCCGCTCCGCGGTGTCGCCGCTGGTCTTGATGAGCGCTTTGGCATAGGTGCGCTGGCGGTCGTGACTTTCACGCAGGGCTTCAAAAATATTCACGGGTGATCCTCATTGGCCGCGTTCCGGAAGGACGCTCTTCAGGCTAGACATCCGGGCGCGAGCGAGGGTTCCACTCAAGGGGCTGGAACAACCGCAGGGGGTCGCGTTAGGCTTGCGGCTGTTGCCCCTCATGGCCATAAGGATTGAGCTGATGGAACTGCGTATCGAACAGTCGCAAAACCCCACCGAAGCCGAGGAGCAGGCGATCCTGCTGCCGTTGCGCGCCTATAACGCTTCAAAGGCAGGCGTTTCGAAGCAGGAGCCCATTGCCCTGCTGATTCGCGACGAGCATGACGAGATTCTTGGCGGTCTGTATGGTCGGGTTTTTTATAAGTGGTTGTACATCGAGTTGCTATCGGTACCGGAACAGGGTCGGGGACAAGGCATAGGCTCGAAGTTGATGCGGATGGCCGAAGACGTGGCGCGGGAGAAGGAATGCATCGGGGTCTGGCTCGACACCTTCGACTTCCAGGCGCCTGAGTTCTACAAGAAGCTGGGCTACAGCGAGGTGGGGCAGATTGTCGACTACCCGCCGGGGCATAAGCGCTTCTTTTTCCAGAAGCGCCTGATCAACGACGCATAACCTGCTCGTATGATCCACACCATCCAACTGTAGGAGTGAGCCTGCTCGCGATCGCGGAGTGACATCCAACATTGATGTCGAC
>NZ_JASCOM010000139.1:0-15705 GCF_029959925.1 Pseudomonas sp. PS02303 | reverse complement strand
GCGGTGTATCAGTCGACATCAGTGTTGACTGACACACCGCCATCGCGAGCAGGCTCGATCCCACAGCGGATGTGTGGTGGCCAACAGATTAATCACACGCCTTTCACAACTGCCTCACGAATCCACTCCTAGAATTCACCCATTGGCCGTCCAACGGCCCGGGAGTCGGAGATGTGGCGTTGCGCAGGTGTGCTGGGATTGTTGATGTTGATCGCGGGTTGCCAGACGACCCACGAGGATTTGATCGCCAAGGGTTATCCACCGGCGTTCGCCGATGGTTTCGATGACGGTTGCAGCAGTGGCCGGCAAGCTGCCGGGGCAATCACCGGGGAATTTCGCAAGAACGTCCCGCGTTATCTCAAGGACAAGCAGTACGCCGAAGGCTGGAGCGACGGTTTTCGCCAGTGCCAGGCCATGCGCGAAAGCGAGGATCGCGAGGACTATCGCAGCCACCACTGGGACGACCGCGACAAAGCCTGGCAGCAACAAAAGGACCAGGACGCCGCCCGTGCCTATCGCTCGCAATGAGTCGCGGACAGACATCCATCGAAACTAAAAGCCTGCAACCATGGCCCAAACCCTATAACGGGAGAAAACCATGAGTCGCGCTTTCGTCAATGAAGATAACGCCGCCGCGCAAGCCGATCAGCCGGTCGAACGGCAAGTCAGCACACAGCCCAATTACGTCACGCCCGCCGGGCTGGCGCAGCTTCAGGCGAAAGTCGCCGAAGTGCAAAACCTGCTCAATGGACAGAGTGCGAAAGGCGAACTCGCAGACAAACAGCGCCAGGCCGATCTGGAACGTGACTGGCGATATTTCAATCAACGCCTGCAAAGCGCTCAGTTAGTCGTACCGGCCTCCTCGACCGATAAAGTCCAGATTGGCGCGTGGGTAACGTTTGCCGATGAACAGGGCCACGAACAGCGTGTGCAGTTGGTGGGTGAGGATCAGGCGGATGCGGCGAGTGGGCTGATCAACTGGGGCTCGCCGCTGGGGCGGGCGTTGTTGGGCGCGCAGGTCGGGGATGAAGTGGTGTGGAAGCGGCCGGTGGGGGATTTGATGATTGAGGTGTTGAGCATAGAGATCGAGTGATCGTCAGGCCGTCATCGCTAGCAGGCTAGCTGCCACAGTGGATTTGTGCCGCTCACATATCCCCTGTGGGAGCCAGCCTGCTGGCGATGGCCGCGCCGCGGTGTCACTGAAACCCATAAAAAAACGGAGCCCCGAAGGCTCCGTTTTTTCATGCAACCCGCCCGATATCAGGCCAGTTTCTTGTGCCGTACACGATGCGGCTGGGAAGCCGCTTCGCCGAGGCGTTTCTTGCGATCGGCTTCGTACTCGGTGTAGTTACCTTCGAAGAACACCGCTTGCGAGTCGTCTTCGTAAGCCAGGATGTGCGTCGCGACGCGGTCAAGGAACCACCGATCGTGAGAGATCACAATGGCGGCGCCCGGGAAGTCCAGCAGGGCTTCTTCCAGGGAACGCAGGGTTTCAACGTCGAGGTCGTTGGACGGTTCGTCGAGCAGCAGGACGTTGCCGCCCTCTTTCAAGGTCAGGGCCAGGTGCAAGCGACCGCGCTCACCACCGGACAGGTCCTTGACGAACTTCTGCTGGTCGCCACCCTTGAAGTTGAAGCGACCGACGTAGGTGCGCGACGGGATCTCGTAGTTGCCGATGCGGATCTGATCGGAACCGTCGGAGATTTGCTGGAACACCGTCTTGCTGCCGTCCAGGTCTTCGCGGCTCTGATCGACGCACGCCAGTTGCACGGTTTCGCCGACTTCGATGCTGCCCGAATCCGGCGTTTCCTTGCCCATCAGCATGCGGAACAGGGTCGACTTACCGGCACCGTTACCGCCGATCACGCCAACGATGGCGCCTTTTGGCATGGAGAACGACAGGTTGTCGATCAACACGCGATCGCCGTAACCCTTGGAAACGTTCTTGAACTCGATAACCTTGTCACCCAGGCGCGGACCGGCCGGGATGTAGATCTCGTTGGTTTCGCTGCGCTTCTGGAATTCCTGCGACTGCATTTCTTCGAAGCGTTGCAGACGAGCCTTGGATTTGGACTGGCGGGCCTTGGCGCCTTTGCGCACCCACTCCAGTTCTTCCTTCATGGCTTTTTCGTGGGCCGACTGCTGCTTGGATTCGGCAGCCAGACGGTCGGACTTGGCTTCCAGCCAACCCGAATAGTTGCCCTCGTAAGGGATACCGGCGCCGCGGTCGAGCTCGAGGATCCAGCCGGCGACGTTGTCCAGGAAGTACCGGTCGTGCGTGATCGCGACTACGGTGCCCGGGAAGTCGTGCAGGAAGTGCTCCAGCCAGGCGACGGAATCGGCGTCCAGGTGGTTGGTCGGTTCGTCGAGCAGCAGCATGTCCGGAGCAGACAGCAGCAGGCGGCACAGGGCCACGCGACGCTTCTCACCACCGGAGAGGAATTCGATCTTGGCATCCCAGGCCGGCAGACGCAGCGCATCGGCGGCGACTTCCAGTTGGCGATCCAGGTTGTGACCGTCGCTGGCTTGCAGGATGGCTTCGAGCTTGGCCTGTTCGGCGGCCAGTTTGTCGAAGTCGGCATCTTCATCAGCGTAAGCGGCGTAGACCTCGTCCAGGCGAGCCTGGGCGTTCTTGATCACGCTGACCGCTTCCTCGACCACTTCACGAACGGTTTTAGTCGGATCCAGGATCGGTTCTTGCGGCAGGTAGCCAATGTTCAGGTCCGGCATCGGACGGGCTTCACCGTCGAACTCGGTGTCGACGCCCGCCATGATTTTCAACAGCGTGGACTTACCCGAACCGTTGAGGCCGAGCACGCCGATCTTGGCGCCGGGGAAGAAGGACAGCGAAATATTTTTCAGGATTTCCCGCTTCGGCGGAACAACTTTGCCCAGCCGATGCATGGTGAAGACGTATTGAGCCATGGAGAACCTTGGGTCAGTGACAGATGAATGATTGGAGCGCAGGCGATGCCTGGCCAGACTGTGCGCGTCGTCAGATTGATAATGTATCAATGCATGAGCGCTGAAAAAGTCTGAGTCTAGGAGCTGGAACGCTCCCGCGTAACCGGCAAAGCTACCTGAATGACAGATGGCAGTCCAGCCGGGAGGGGCTGGCACTTCGCCACAACACAAGGCATGCTAGCCGCCCTCCGGGCGTCCGGCTTATAGTGCACGTCGCGCCAGTCCAGCCAAACCGCAGGATTACAGTTTGTCCAATGTCTCTCCGCCTTCGTCCGTGAGCGCACCTCATCCTGCGACCGGCGCGCCCCTGCGCGGATCCTTGAAGGGTGCGCTGGCGATACTCGTGCTGTTGTTGCTCGCCTTGCTGTTCTGGCAGCTGCTGGATCAGCTGCGCGAAACACAGAAGCACCAGCGGCAATACACCATCGACTACACCGCCGATCTGGCCGCGCAAGTCAGCCTGAACATGGCGCTCAACGCCCAGATTGCACTGAACCTGCTACCGATCGTCGAACAACCGCAAAGTGCCGACGAACAGCAGGCGCTACTGCGCAAACTGCAACAATCGCTGCCTGACCTGCGCAGCCTGGCGCTACTCAGTCCTTCCGGCAAAGTCCTCAGTGACAGCGCCGCCGACGCCCAGGATGCCGATTACCTGGGTGAACTGGTCCGGCGCAGCCGCGCCCAGGCCCACTATTTCAGCAATGCCGACGACGGTTCAGTGGTGCATCTGCTGCTGCATCAAGCCAGCGGCAGCAGTCGTGGCTACTGGGCCCTGCGCCTGACACCGACGTTTTTCTCGTCACTGACCAAACAAAACGAAGCCGGCATCCGTCCGCTGTGGCTGGTGGAAAACCGGGTCAATCACCAGATCATCAGCCGCGATGAAGCGTCGCCTTCGGTCAAACCGAGCGCGTTATCCCCCGACGATCTGGCCAAAAGTGTGCTGACAGTGCCCCTGAGCAGCAGCGACTGGCAACTGCGCGGACTGTTCGATCGCCAGCAAGTGCTCGAACAACTGTTGCCGGCATTCATCGGCAAATGCCTGTTGGGCCTGGCCTTCTCCCTGCTGCCGTTCATCGTGTTGCTGAACATTCGCCGCCGTCAGCGCCAGTTGCATGAAGGCCGTCGCCGCTATCACGATATTTTCGAAGGCACGGGTGTTGCCCTGTGCGTACTGGACGTCTCCGGGCTCAAGACCTTCTTCGACAAAGCCCAACTGCACAGCAGCGAGCAACTCAAGGCGTGGCTCGACAGACCGGAGCAACGCCAGCAACTGCTCCAGGAACTGCGTATCACCGAGGTCAACCAGGTCGCCCTGCAACTGCTCAACGTCAACTCCTGCGCTCAGGCCTGGAAACTGTTGATTGACGGCTGCCCGCTGGACGGCACCGCCATCGGCCACCAAGTGATCGAAACGGTGTTCAACCAGCAGAGACAGCTCGAGCTGGAAATCAAACTCCAGGACCTCAATGGCCGCGACCAGCACCTGTGGCTGGTGCTGCGCCTGCCGGAAGATTACGCCGACTATAAAGCGGTGATCCTGAGCATCACCGACATTACCAGCCGTAAACTCATCGAACTGTCGCTGCTGGAACGCGAAGGGTTCTGGTCCGATGTGGTGCGCACTGTGCCGGACCACCTGTACGTGCAGGACGTGATCAGCCAGCGGATGATTTTCAGTAACCACCACCTGGGCCAGACCCTCGGTTACAACCGTACCGAGTTGCACCAGATGGGCGAGTACTTCTGGGAAATCCTCCTGCACCCCGAAGATGCCGATGACTACCACCGCTCCCGCCAGGCCCAGCGCCACGGGGGTTACACCCAATTGCTGCAGTGCCAGTTGCGGTTCCGTCATCGCGACGGCAAGTGGCGGCGTTTCGACATTCGCGAACAGGCACTGGCGCGGGACAAACACGATCAAGTCACGCGGATCATCGGCGTAGCCAAGGACATCACCGAACAGATCGAAGCCAGTGAATCCCTGCGTGACAGCGAGCAGCGCTACCGGATGCTCGCCGAAAGCATCAGCGACGTGATTTTCTCCACCGACAGCAAAATGGCACTCAATTACGTCAGCCCGTCGGTGCATGCCGTGCTGGGCTACGACGCCGAGTGGATCTTCCAGAACGGCTGGCAATCGACCATCGCCAACCCGCAGCAACTGACCGGCATTTACGGCCTGATGGATCGGGTCAGCAAAGCGCTGGATAAACCCGAGCAACTGGCGCTGCTGCGCACTCAGGTGCAGACCCAACTGTTCCTGTTCGATTGCCTGCGGGCCGACGGGCGCAAGATTCCGATCGAACTACGGCTGGTGCTGGTCTGGGACGAACACGGGGCCTTCGAAGGCGTGCTCGGCGTCGGACGCGACATCAGCCAGCAGCGCCGGGCCGAAAAAGACCTACGCATGGCGGCCACGGTTTTCGAACATTCGACGTCGGCGATCCTGATCACCGACCCGGCCGGCTACATCGTCCAGGCCAACGAAGCGTTCAGTCGCGTCAGCGGTTATGCCGTGGAGCAGGTGCTGGACCAGTTGCCAAACATGCTGACCGTCGACGAGCAGCAGGAAGCCCATCTGCGTTATGTGCTCAAACAACTGCATCAGAACAGCACCTGGGAAGGCGAAGTCTGGCTCAAGCGGCGCAACGGCGAGCATTACCCGGCCTGGGTCGGCATAACGGCGGTGCTCGACGATGAAGGTGACCTGGCCAGTTACGTGTGCTTCTTCAGCGACATCAGCGAGCGCAAGGCCAGTGAGCAGCGGATTCACCGCCTAGCCTACTACGACGCCCTGACCCACCTGCCCAACCGCACGCTGTTCCAGGACCGCCTGCACACCGCGCTGCAATCGGCCGAGCGGCAGAAGTCCTGGGTCGTGCTGATGTTCCTCGACCTCGACCGTTTCAAGCCGATCAACGACTCCCTCGGTCACGCCGCCGGCGACCGCATGCTCAAGGAAATGGCCACGCGTCTGCTCGGTTGCGTCGATGATGACGACACCGTGGCGCGCATGGGCGGCGATGAATTCACCTTGTTGCTGCAACCGCGGGCCAACCGTGAAGTCGCCTTGAACCGGGCGATCCATGTCGCCGAGCAGATCCTCGCCAGCCTGGTGAAACCGTTCGTGCTGGAAGGCCGCGAGTTCTTCGTCACCGCCAGTATCGGCATCGCGCTGAGCCCGCAGGATGGCAACGAACTCAGCCAGCTGATGAAAAACGCCGACACCGCGATGTACCACGCCAAGGAGCGCGGCAAGAACAACTTCCAGTTCTATCAGGCGGACATGAACGCCAGCGCCCTGGAGCGCCTGGAGCTGGAAAGCGACTTGCGCCATGCCCTGGAACAAGACGAATTCGTTCTGTACTACCAGCCGCAGTTCAGCGGCGACGGCAAACGCCTGACCGGCGCCGAAGCGCTGCTGCGCTGGCGTCATCCACGTCGCGGCCTGGTGCCGCCGGGGGATTTCATTCCGGTGCTCGAAGAGCTCGGGCTGGTGGTGGATGTCGGTGACTGGGTGATCAGCGAAGCCTGCCGTCAGCTCAAGACCTGGCATCAGGCCAAGGTGCGGGTGCCTAAGGTGTCGGTGAACATTTCGGCCCGGCAATTCTCCGACGGCCAACTCGGGACGCGGATTGCCACCATCCTCAAGGAGACCGGCCTGCCGCCGGCGTGCCTGGAGCTGGAGCTGACCGAAAGTATCCTGATGCGCGAAGTCAGCGAAGCGATGCAGATCCTCGCCGGATTGAAAAACCTCGGCCTGAGTATTGCGGTCGATGACTTCGGCACCGGGTATTCCTCGCTCAACTACCTCAAGCAATTCCCGATCGACGTGCTGAAAATCGACCGCACCTTCGTAGATGGCCTGCCGTCGGGTGAACAGGATGCGCAGATTGCCCGGGCGATCATTGCGATGGCACACAGCCTGAATCTGGCGGTGATCGCCGAAGGCGTGGAAACCCACGAGCAGCTCGATTTCCTGCGTGAGCATGGTTGCGATGAGGTTCAGGGGTATCTGTTCGGCCGGCCGATGCCGGCGAGCCGGTTTGAGGCGCAGTTCAGCAATGATGCGCTCTTCATGTTTGATTGATTGGAGCCAACAGCTCCAATCAATCAAACATGAAGAAAGCTGGAAGCTTCAAGTGGCAAGCTTCAAGCAGTGGCCGGTCCGCTTTTGACTTGCCGCTTGAGGCTTACAGCCAGAAGCTGAATTCCTTTCGTCTGCGACATGATGTCCTTTCATATGCCATCTAAAAGCGGTTGAGTTAGAATGCCCCCCTTTTCTGCCCCGATCCTTGAGGACCGCCATGTTCAGCCGTGATTTGACTATTGCCAAGTACGACGCCGATCTTTTTGCCGCCATGGAGCAAGAAGCTCAGCGCCAGGAAGAACACATCGAGCTGATCGCTTCGGAAAACTACACCAGCCCAGCGGTGATGGAAGCTCAAGGCTCGGTACTGACCAACAAGTACGCCGAAGGCTACCCGGGCAAGCGCTACTACGGTGGTTGCGAGTTCGTCGACGTGGTTGAGCAACTGGCCATCGACCGCGCCAAAGAACTGTTCGGCGCCGATTACGCCAACGTTCAGCCACACGCCGGTTCCCAAGCCAACAGCGCCGTGTACCTGGCACTGCTGCAAGCGGGCGACACCATCCTGGGCATGAGCCTGGCCCACGGCGGTCACCTGACCCACGGCGCCAGCGTTTCCTCCTCCGGCAAGCTGTACAACGCCGTTCAATACGGCATCGACGCCAACGGCCTGATCGACTACGACGAAGTCGAGCGTCTGGCGGTTGAGCACAAGCCAAAAATGATCGTGGCCGGTTTCTCTGCCTACTCGCAGATCCTCGACTTCCCGCGTTTCCGCGAAATCGCTGACAAAGTCGGTGCCTACCTGTTCGTCGACATGGCCCACGTGGCCGGTCTGGTCGCCGCTGGCGTCTACCCGAACCCGGTTCCGTTCGCTGACGTCGTGACCACCACCACGCACAAGACCCTGCGCGGTCCACGTGGCGGCCTGATCCTGGCTCGCGCCAACGCCGACATCGAGAAGAAGCTGAACTCCGCGGTATTCCCGGGCGCCCAGGGTGGCCCGCTGGAGCACGTGATCGCCGCCAAAGCGATCTGCTTCAAGGAAGCGCTGCAGCCTGAATTCAAGGCCTACCAGGAGCAAGTAGTGAAGAACGCCCAGGCCATGGCCGAAGTGTTCATCGAACGTGGTTTCGATGTGGTTTCCGGCGGGACCAAGAACCACCTGTTCCTGCTGTCGCTGATCAAGCAGGAAATCTCCGGTAAAGACGCCGACGCCGCTCTGGGCAAAGCGTTCATCACCGTGAACAAGAACTCCGTGCCAAACGACCCACGCTCCCCGTTCGTCACCTCCGGCCTGCGCTTCGGTACTCCGGCTGTGACCACTCGCGGCTTCAAGGAAGCAGAGTGCAAAGAACTGGCCGGCTGGATCTGCGACATCCTGGCTGACCTGAACAACGAAGCGGTGATCGACGCCGTTCGTGAGAAGGTCAAGGCCATCTGCAAGAAGCTGCCGGTGTACGGCGCTTAATTGCGGCGCTAAACCGCAGCCATAAAAAACCGGCCACGTGATGGCCGGTTTTTTTTCGCCCTGGATTTGTAGGAGCCGGCACCACTGGTCAGACCGGTCATGCCAATTATGCAATTTCCGCTTGCGATCACCCAAAAACAGCGCCTAGACTGCGCCTGCACTGGACATACCGGTAAGACCACAATAATTAAGTCCTGAATCTGATGCGCCCACTCAAGCGCACGGCAGCCAGGACACCGACCAGGATTCCTCCCATGCTCAGATGGTGCTCGCGTTCAATCTTCCTCCAAGTGGTTCTCGGACTGGTGCTCGGCATCGTCTGCGGGCTGACCCTTCCTGAATACTCCGCCCAGCTCAAACCGCTCGGCGATGGCTTCATCAAACTGATCAAGATGCTCATCGGCTTGATTGTGTTTTGCGTAGTGGTCAGCGGTATCAGCGGTGCCGGCGACTTGAAGAAGGTCGGACGCATCGGCCTGAAATCGGTGATCTACTTCGAAATCCTGACCACCATAGCCCTGGTGATTGGTCTGGTGTTCGCATTCACCACCGGCATCGGCAGCGGCGCGAACATTCATCTGGATCAGCTTTCCGCTGCCGACATGGGCGACATCGCCCAGCGCGGCCAGCACATGCAAACCACCTCCCAGTTCTTGATGAACCTGATCCCCACCTCGGTCATCGGCGCCTTCGCGGAGAACAACATCCTGCAAGTCCTGCTGTTTTCAGTGCTGTTCGGCAGTGCGCTGAACCTGGTGGGCGAAGCAGCGTCGGGTATTTCCCGGCTGATCAATGAGCTGAGCCACGTGATCTTCCGCATCATGGGCATGATCGTGCGCCTGGCGCCGATCGGCGTGTTCGGCGCCATCGCCTTCACCACCAGCAAATATGGCCTGGATTCCCTGCAACACCTGGGCAGCCTGGTCGGCCTGTTTTACCTGACCTGCGTGGCGTTTGTGACATTGATTCTCGGCCTGGTGATGCGCCTTTCGGGCCTGAAGATGTGGCCGTTGCTCAAGTACCTGCGCGAAGAACTGCTGATCGTCATGGGCACCGCTTCGTCCGACGCCGTGCTGCCACAAATCATGCGCAAGCTTGAGCACCTGGGCATCGGCAGTTCGACGGTGGGGTTGGTGATTCCGACGGGTTACTCGTTCAACCTCGACGGGTTCTCGATCTACCTGACCCTCGCCATCGTCTTCATCGCCAACGCCACCGGCACGCCGCTAGCCATGACCGACTTGCTGACGATTCTGCTGGTCTCGCTGATCACCTCAAAAGGGGCCCACGGGATTCCCGGTTCGGCGCTGGTGATTCTGGCAGCGACACTCACGGCGATCCCGGCGATTCCGGTGGTCGGCCTGGTATTGGTGCTCGCGGTGGACTGGTTCATGGGCATCGGCCGGGCGCTGACCAACCTGATCGGCAACTGCGTCGCCACCGTGGCCATCGCCCGCTGGGAGAAGGACATCGATATTCAACGGGCGAACAAAGTGCTTTCCGGCCAGGTGGGGTATACCTTCCAGCCGAGAAAACCCGTCGCCCCGGCACATCAGCAGGAATTCTGAATAAACGCCGTGCCTGTCTTCGGGCAGGCACGGTCAACAACCGTTTTGGATGCTCATGGAGCGAACAGTGATTACCTCGTCGACCGTTGTGAACTCAGTCGTAGAAAAACTCCGGGCCGCTTTGGCCCGTGGTCAGTGGCGCTCCGGCGAAATGCTGCCTGGGCAGCGTGAGCTGGCCGAACAACTGGGCATCAGCCGCCCGAGCCTGCGTGAAGCGGTGATCGTGCTGGAAACCCTTGGCCTGGTGCGCTCGATGCCCGGCAAAGGCGTGGTGGTGCTGGACGCCCATCTCAGCGACAGCCAAAGCCACGACAGCGCGGTCGCCGGCGCCAGCCTGGAAGATGTCTTGCAACTGCGCTACACCCTCGAGCCGTTCATCGTCGGCCTGGTCGCGCAGTCGATCAGCAGCAAGGAGGTCGGGCAACTGCGCCTGACCTTGATGGACATGCGCGAAGCGCTGGAGGCTAACGACAGCGAGGCCGGTGTGAACGCCTACATCGCGTTCCACGAAGAACTGTTCACGCTGACCTCGAACCCGATTTTCCAGAGCGTGGTGCAGCAGACCAGCAATGCCCTCAAGCAAAGCGCCGAGGTGCTGCGCAACTCCCCCGAGCATCTGGCTGAGCGCCTTGAGGAGAACGAAGCCGTGGTGCGCGCGATTCGCAGCAAAAACAGCGCCCAGGCCAGTGCCGAGATGCGCCGGCACATCCTGCGGGAAGGCCAGCGGATGGGCATAGAACTGAATATTCCAGACGACAACTTCGGCAGTTAAAACTTCTTCGAACCGGAGACAGGCCATGAACAGCTTCGCTTCACCGCAAACACTCACTGCCCTGCCCCTTCCACCGCGGGCGGAAGATCTCTATTCGCGGATCTTCGACGCCATTCTCGAACAGCGCCTCAATGCGTCCAGCCGCTTTACCGAAGAAAGCCTGGCGCGGATGTTCAGCGTTCGACGCAGTGACATTCGTGGCGTGCTGACGCGTCTGTCTCATCAGCAAATCATCGTCCTTCGGGCGAACCATCGGCCCCGCGTTGCCACGCTCGATGCAGAACAGACTCGGCAGACGCTGCATGCCCGACGATTGACCGAGACCACCTTGGTGCGGCTGGCCTGCCGACAACCTCGTGCGCAACCCTTGAACCGCCTGCATGCCCTGCTTGAACGCGAACGCCACTGTACAGAGCGCGGCCCGGCGATCCGGTTGTCTGGGGAGTTTCATTTGCTGTTGGCGGAAATGGCGGGAAATGCACCATTGGCGCATTTTCTTGGCAGCCTGGTGCCGCTGACTTCATTGGCGATTGCGCAGTTTGATGCGCAGATGGAGGCCCCTTGCGCGTGGCATAAGGACATTATCAATGCCCTGGAGCGTGGTGATGCGTTGACTGCCGAGGCTTTGCTAAACCGCCACCTCGATATTCTTGAACAGATGTTGCTAGATCCGGTACCCATCCCTGGCAAAAATCGTGTTGCCGGTTAGATCGCCTTCACGGGCAAGCCTCGCGCCTACAAGGGCTACGCAGAACCTGTAGGAACGAGGCTTGCCCGCGAAGGCGTCATCACCGATGAACACACTCTTTCAATCCGCCGCCACCCGCGCAAACCCCTCACGGATTTTCTCTTCCGGCAAATCATCGGCAATGAACACGATCACGCTTTCGCGCGCCTCGTCCTCTGCCCATTCGGTGTCCCAGTCGAATCCGTAAAGCTTCAACACGCCCTGAAACACCATGCGCCGCGGCTCGCCCACAATGCTCAATACACCTTTGTAGCGCAGCAATTGCTTGCCATGGTCTTCCAGCAGCTCGTTCATGAACTCGCTGAGCTTGTCGATATCCAGCGGCTTGTCGGTGCGCAGCACCAGGCTGGAGATCCGGTCGATGGAGGGCGCCTTGGTCACCGGACGCAGGCTGACGCCGCCGAGGTCGGCATTCAGGTTGAAACCGCGCACGTCGAGCAATTCGGCCAGGTCGATCTTGCCGTGTTCGACCACTCGAATCGGCGCGCGACGGTTGATGCGGGTCAGGCGCTCGCTCAACGCGGTAAACGTCGCTTCGTCCACCAGATCGCGCTTGCTCACCAGCAAGCGGTCGGCAAAACCGATTTGCGCCTGGGCGATGGTTTGCGTCAGGTGAGTGTCGGCGTGCGCCGCGTCTACCAGGGTGATGATGCCGTCGAGGATGTAACGCTCGCGCAGCTCTTCATCGATGAAAAAGGTTTGCGCCACTGGCGCCGGGTCGGCCAGGCCGGTGCATTCGATCACCAGACGGTCAAAGGCAATTTCGCCGCTGTCCAGGCGTTCGAGCAGCAGGTACAAGGCCTTGGTCAGGTCGGTGTGGATGGTGCAGCAGACGCAGCCGTTGGACAGCGTCATCACTTGCACCGGTTCATCGCCCAACAGCTGGGTGTCGATACCGGCGTCACTGAATTCGTTCTCGATCACCGCGATTTTCAGGCCGTGCTCGGCTTTGAGCAGGTGGCGCAGCAGCGTGGTTTTACCGGCGCCGAGGAAGCCGCTGAGGATGGTTACCGGGATGGGAGAGGACAACTGGAATCTCCTGTTTCACAAAATTAAAAAGCAACACAAAACAAGTGTGGGAGCTAGCCTGCCAGCGATGGCGGACTGTCAATCAACAGTGATGTTGAATGTTCAGCCGCCATCGCTAGCAGGCTAGCTCCCACAAGGATTGCTGTTAACCCGACAACCGGGTCAACAGCACTTCGGCCCACCCTTGCCACCGTAACGAGCCTCTTGGCGTTCCCGGAAGAACATCTCGTAGCTCATCATCGGTTTGTCCGGGTGTTTGGTTTGCATATGCTCGACGTAGTTGTCGTAGTCGGGCATGCCGACCATCAGGCGCGCGGCCTGACCGAGGTATTTACCGAGGCGACTCAGGTCATTGAACATGGTGCAATCCTCGATTACGCATCTGGCACCGCCTGGAACGGTGCTTCTTTATCCGTGCGTCCTTTGCTGCCCCAGGCGGAGATACCGACCTTGAGCGCATAGAACAGGATGCTGAAGACCACGAACAGGAACAGCGCCGTCAGCGTTGCGTTGGTGTAAGCGTTGAAGATCACGTGCTGCATCTGAGTGATGTCCTTGGCCGGGGCGAGGATCTGACCGTTGGCCAGCGCATCGCTGTATTTTTTCGCCAGCGACAGGAAGCCGATCGCCGGGTTGGCGTCGAACAGCTTGATGAAACCGGCGGTGGTGGTGCAGATCAGCAGCCACACGGCTGGCAGCATGGTCACCCAGACGTAACGTTGGCGTTTCATTTTGATCAGCACAACGGTGCCGAGCATCAGCGCGATACCGGCCAGCATCTGGTTGGAGATACCGAACAACGGCCACAAGGTGTTGATGCCGCCCAGTGGATCGATGACGCCCTGGTACAACAACCAGCCCCACATCGCCACACAACCAGCGGTCGCGATCAGGTTGGCGGTCCAGGACTCGGTGCGTTTCAGCGCCGGCACGAAGGAACCGAGCAAATCCTGCAGCATGAAACGCCCGGCACGGGTGCCGGCATCAACAGCCGTCAGGATGAACAGCGCTTCAAACAGAATCGCGAAGTGATACCAGAACGCCATGGTGTTTTCACCCGGCAGGACACTGTGCAGGATCTGCGCGATACCGACCGCCAGGGTCGGCGCACCGCCGGCACGGGCCAGGATCGTGGTTTCACCGATGTCCTTGGCCACCGCTTGCAGCGCTTCCGGGGTGATTGCAAAGCCCCAGCTGCTGACGGTTTGGGCCACGGTCACCACATCGCCGCCGACGACTGCCGCCGGGCTGTTCATGGCGAAATACACACCTGGCTCGATCACCGAAGCCGCCACCATCGCCATGATGGCGACGAAGGATTCCATCAGCATGCCGCCGTAACCGATGTAACGGGCGTTGACTTCGTTATCCAGCAATTTCGGCGTGGTGCCGGAGGAGATCAGCGCGTGAAAACCCGAGACCGCGCCACAGGCGATGGTAATAAACAGGAACGGAAACAGACCGCCCTTCCACACAGGGCCAGTACCGTCGATGAACTGGGTCAGCGCCGGCATCTTCAGCTCAGGCATGGTGATCAGGATGCCGATCGCCAAGGCCACGATGGTGCCGATTTTCAGGAAGGTCGAGAGGTAGTCGCGCGGCGCCAGAATCAGCCAGACCGGCAGCGAGGCGGCTACAAAACCATAACCGACCAGCATCCACGTAATCTGTACGCCAGTGAAGGTAAAGGCTTTGGCCCAGACCGGATCGGCGGCAATCTGCCCACCGAGCCAGATCGAGCCCAGCAGCAACAGCACCCCGACCACGGAGATTTCGCCAATGCGGCCCGGGCGGATGTAGCGCATGTAAATGCCCATGAACATCGCGATCGGGATGGTCGCCATCACCGTGAATATGCCCCAAGGACTTTCGGCCAGAGCTTTCACGACAATCAATGCCAGCACCGCGAGGATGATGATCATGATCAGGAAGCAGCCGAACAGCGCAATGGTCCCGGGGATGCGGCCCATTTCTTCACGGACCATGTCGCCCAAGGAACGGCCGTTGCGGCGAGTGGACATGAACAGGACCATAAAGTCCTGAACCGCACCGGCCAGGACCACGCCGGCAATCAGCCACAGCGTACCGGGCAAATAGCCCATCTGTGCAGCCAATACCGGACCGACCAGCGGCCCCGCGCCAGCGATGGCGGCGAAGTGGTGACCAAAAAGAATGTGTTTGTTGGTGGGGACGTAGTCCAGACCATCATTGTTGAGCACGGCGGGGGTGGCCCGTCGCGGGTCGAGTTGCATCACATTGTTGGCGATGAACAGACTGTAGTAACGGTAGGCAACCAGATAAATGGCCACGGCTGCGACCACAATCCACAAGGCGTTGATCGCCTCGCCTCGACGCAATGCCACGACACCAAGGGCGCACGCTCCCACGATTGCCAGCAGCAGCCAGGGTAGATGGCGTAGCAGGCTATTATTATTTTTCATTTTATGATTCCAGCCAGGGTGGACAAGAAAGACAGCCACCCCGAGTTTAGCTCGCCTGACGGCAAAGGCCATACCCCGACATTGGTCTAGAGGACTGTCCTCACTGGCAGGCTTTGACCGTGGCGGTCTATAGTCAGCGAACATCAAGAGGATTGCGCCATGAGTGAGCTCCCCGCCGATCGCCGCCGCTTCAAACGTATTGCGTTCGATGCCAGAACAGAGCTGAGCCAGGGAGAGTTCATCTGGCCGGTAAAGTTGATCGACCTGTCACTCAAGGGACTGCTGATCGAGAAGCCCGAGCCGTGGCTGGGTAATCCGAACTGGCATTTCCTGGTGGATATTCATCTTAACGAAGACGTCGAGATCAAGATGGATGTGATGTTGACCCACGATGATCATGGTCAACTCGGGTTCGTCTGCAAACACATCAGCCTGGAATCGATTGAACGCCTGCGGCGGTTGATCGAGTTCAACGTGGGGGATCCCAAGGAACTGGAGCGCGAATTGGGCGCGCTCATAGAAGTCTGAAGGCTCAACACTGATCCAATGTGAAGCGAGCCTGCTCGCGATAGCGGAATGCCAGTCGACATAAATGTTGAATGTCAGATCGCTATCG
>NZ_JASCOM010000138.1:0-15732 GCF_029959925.1 Pseudomonas sp. PS02303 | reverse complement strand
GGCAAGCCTCGCTCCTACAGGGGGTGTGTCGTTCGCAAGTGGATTGAACGACTCAAACCTGTAGGAGCGAGGCTTGCCCGCGAAAGCGATCTGGCAGGCGATAAAGAATCTTGCTGTCAGATCCGCCCGGTCGGCGCATACGGCGCAGGATCAATAATCGGCGCCCTGCCCAACATCACATCCGCAAACAACTGACACGACGCCGGCGCCAGTACCAGCCCGTTACGGTAATGCCCGCAGTTGAGCCAAAGTCCATCGAACCCCGGCACTCGGCCAATGTAGGGAATGCCTTCCGGCGAACCCGGGCGCAATCCAGCCCAATGCCCCACCACTTCGGCCTCTGCCAGCGCAGGAATCAACTCTACCGCTGATGCCTTCAGACTCTCCAGCGCCGAGTCGGTCGGCGTCTTGTCGTAGCCTTCATGCTCCAGCGTACTGCCTATCAGAATGTGTCCATCGCGCCGGGGAATCGCATAACGCCCCTTGGCCAGCACCATGCTCGGCAGGAAGTCCGCTGCGCATTTGTACAGAATCATCTGCCCTTTGACCGGCTCGACCGGCAACTCAAGGTCCAGATTCTTGAGCAAGTCACCACTCCAGGCGCCAGCCGTCAGGACCACCTGATCACCGTGGACGGGACCCACCGAAGTCTGCACGCCGACAACCCTGTCGCCTTCGCGAATAAACCCGCTGACTTCGCACTGCTCACGAATCGTCACGTTCGGCAGCGCCAACAATGCAGCCTTCAGGGACTTTACCAGCCGTGGATTACGCACGTTGGCCACATCAGCCATATAGATCGCCCGGGAAAACCCGGGGCCCAGCACTGGTACGGCATCGTGTGCCGCCGAGATATCCACAGCCCGCAACGGACGGTTTTCCCGCTCGGCCCAGGCCAACGCCTCGGCCTCGTCATCCAGATCCAGCCAGTACAGGCCAGTGGTATGTACTTCGGGATCAACCCCGGTTGCGGCGAACAGTCGCTCACCGAGCTGCGGATAAAAATCCTGGGACCAATGCGCCAGCGCGGTGACTGCCGGACTGTAGCGCCATGGATAGAGCGGGGAAACAATCCCGCCACCGGCCCATGACGATTCCTGCCCCACGCTCGAACGATCCAGCAACACAACACTTTGCACTTCGGATGCGAGATTGAACGCCGTCAGCAGCCCAATCACCCCGCCGCCGACAATCACCACTTGCTGTTGCCTGCTCATGTTCTGATCCAACCGGTAAATAGACAGAGGGCGCAAAAAAGGCGCCCGAAAAGGGAACTCAGCGACCCCAGCAATCTTTGGTCACCAACCCGGACGTCGCATTGACCATGCTTCTGACGCCGGTGTTGGTGAGGGTGAAATCCCCGCACTTGTCAGTCGCCATTGCAGCGCCGGTCTTGCGCGTTGCCGTCAGCAAAAAGGTTTGATCGGTCAGGGTCGGGGTGATGGTGTAAAAATCGTTGCCGGCGCTCAGTCCGGTGGCAGCGGTATAGACATTGTTCTTCGAGTAGAACCGCTCAAGGATCTGTGCCTGCTCGGAGAGCAGCCCCGCCACTTCGGTGCGGCGGCCCTTTTTCACGTACTCGGTGAGGCTCGGGGCACCAATGGTGATGACGATCCCGATGATCGCAATCACGATCATGATTTCGATCAGGGTGAAACCTCGGTTGGATCTACGCATTCCTTCACTCTCACTTACTGTATTTGTCGCCACATGATGCGACGGCTGCCGCCGCCGGATTTTTCCACCAGGGTGCTGATGCCGCCACTGGAATCGTTCACGACCTTGCGGGTCGCGCCGTTGACGATGGCGTTCAAGGTCGGGATGCCACCGGTGAAAATCACTCCGCTGGACACCGTGTCCGTGCTGTCGACCGTCCCGTCGTTATTGGTGTCGAGCACCGCATAATTGAGCATCTTACCGCTGAACGCATCCAGTTCGACCAGTTTGCCGGTACCAAAGCTGGCACACGGGTCAGTGGTGTCCACACTCGCCGTGGTAAAGACGATCCTTCCCAGCACCAGGCTGGCCTGATTGATCACCCGCTCCCCCGTCAACACGCTGTTGTACACCAGAGGCAAGTACCAGCCCTTCTCCCCCGGATAGGTCACGTCGTTCTGGCTGGTGGTGATGAACTGTCCGGTGCTGCCCGAGAACACACCGGTCACCGCTTGTGCCTGCAAACTGGACACGGTGATCTGACCCGCGCCGCCCTCCGCATCCCACACGGCGTAGAACGCCTGCAAATCCTTGTTGGTCTTGTCGGCAGTCTCGTTGAATTTACCGGTGCCGAAAAACACTTCCTTGCCGCCCAATGAATTGTCCGCCAGCAACGGCTGCACAGTAATGGGCTGAGTGGCGCCGCCCGCCGTGGTAAACAGCGGCTTGCCGGAGAATGCCACGCCCCAGGAGTCGGGGGCGGTAGCGCTCAAATCGAACTTCCATAACCGCCCTTTCAGGTCGCCACCATAGGCGGCCTGCACCACATTCTGCGAGTTGACCCTGAGCTTCACCGACGACAGGCCATTGTTGGTGTCGGCGCTGTCGACCACGATTTTCTTGATCAACGAGCCGTCACGAACGTCCACCACGTACAACGCCGCCACCCCGGAGTTACTGCCATAGCCGTTGGAAATGAACGCGGCCCAGCGACCGTCGGCCAAGCGTGCCACTTCCGGCCGTGCATAGGCATAACCCAGATCATTGAAAGCGTTCGCGGTACTGGCCGTGGCCGGCGCACTGATTTCCCACAGCGCCTTGAACACGTTGCCCGCTGACGCATCGAACAGCTGCAACGCATAAAAAGTCCTGCCGCCAGCCCCGGTCCCGCCAATGGCCAGGGTTTTCCAGACGCTGCTGAACTGGGCATCGAACACCCCGACCTGACCGTCGACCAGAAACTTGTGGCTCACACCGTTGATGTACGTCGGGTCGGCGATGTAGCGCAGTGATGGCAACACGCTGGACGGCATGTAGGCATAACGCCGGGTGCCATTGGCCGAGTTGATGACATTCACAAACCCGTCGTTGGCATTCACCACCAGGCTGGGACTCATGGTGGAGGCTTTGGTGGTCAGGTAGGTGCTGTAAGTGGTGTCCCCCACCAGATCAGAGGCGGTCTTGTCCGTGGGTGACGCCAGTACGAGGGGTGAATTGATGATGTCGCCGAGCAGCACGCTACGCACCTTGAGCCCGGTTTTGTTGGTGCCCTTGCTCCACTCCACCAGATCGCTGCCGGTAATGCCGGTGGGCAGGCTTTGGCTGAGGGAGGTCTGTTGTGCCGGGGAAAAACTGGCATACGCCAAGGTGACTGCGGCGTTGGTCAGGGTGTTCCAGGACTGGTAAGTCGGCGCTGTGGCACCCGGGACGATCGTGGTGTCGGTGGTCCAGAGTGTCGCAGAGGTATTCACGATACCCGCCGAGGTGAAGCCAAAGGACTTGATCGTGCCGCGCCAGTCCTTGGGGTCATAAATGGTCTGAAAGTAACTCGAATTGCTGGCCAGGGTGGTGCCGCTGGTGACGCCGCTGCCACCGGAACCGGCCTTGGAGGTGATGTCGCTCAGCGCCGAGGACAGCGCACTGCTGAGTCCTGCGCTGTCGGTCGCCTGATAGTACTTGCCCTGTCCGTAGTTGGCGGCATCCGACAGCATTTGGTTCGCGGCGGTGAAGCCCACGGTATAGGTGTTGATGTTCTGCTTGGGAAAATCCCCAGCGTTCCAGCTTTTGCCTGCCAGATCGGTTCCCGTGGAACGCATGTCGATGTCGAAGCCAAACTTGGCGATGTCGTCCAGATACAGCGTGTCGCCTTCACCATCACCATTGAGGTTGTCGCCATCGTTATTCACGCCATCCCAGTTTGGAAGGCGAGCGCCCGCCAGTGGGTCGGTGCCGGGAAAAGTCCGGTCAAAGGTCGGCAAGCCATCGGTGATCACCACGCCATAGTTTTTCTGGCAGCGATACTGGATCGGGCTGCTGTAAGTCGCCGGTGTCGAGTTGTAGACCGGCGCCAGGCCTCGAAAATAACGGTTTATTTCATAGTAGGTTTCCGCCAGCGGTGTATTGGCCACGGCACTCAAGCCGTTGATGGCAGAGATCAGGTTGTTGTAGTTGGTATCCGCCTGGGATTGGGTGACGCTGCCGCTCACCGCAGAGAGATCGCTGATCGATCGGGCGATGAAGCCACCACCACCGGAGTTGCTGGTTGTAGGCGGATTGAACGTCGCAAGACCGATACGCAGCGAGCGATTGCTGGAGACCAGGCTTGTGGAGACATCCTGGGCCACGCTGATCCGGTATTCATTGGGGATCGCGCTGGCGCCCGTGGTGAAATCCTTGCTCGAACCGTTGGCCAACCCCAGCAGATAAGCCAGGTAGTCGGCGGTGTAGCGCGTATTTTCATTGCCCACCGGGTCCGGCAGCTTCAGGCAGATGGGTGTCAAACCGAGAAAGCCGCGATAAAAACCGTACCAGTTGCCGTTGGTCGAGCAACCGCCGCGATTGAGGCTCGACAGCAAAATATTGGTATCACTCATGTTCAGGTTCTGACCGCTTAAACAGGAGGTGTTGGAACTGCAAATCGCGATCTGCCCATAGTTGGCCGCCGGATTGAACCCCGACGCCCAAATGATGTTGTTCATGCTCCCCGAGTCGTCGATCAGCAGCATGACGTTCGGAGGGACGGCTGCGCCGCTCAACAGCGGTGAATCCGACGGCGTGAAGGCATACGCCGGTGCGGACAGGTAAAGCCCCAGTACCACGCCGCAAAGCAGCTGCCACACGCCACGGCGCCCTTCAGTACTTCGCATAAATACTCTCCACGACGCTGCGCGAGTTGCCCGCGATGCCGACAGCGGTCACCCGGTAAAGCGTCGCCGAGGTGTTGCTCGGCACATTCACGGCGTTGACCGTAGTACCGATATTCTGCACCCCGTAAAAGCCCTTGCCCGAGGCGATCCAGGTCACGCCGGGGGTCGAACCGGGGCCGGCGGCAGTGACCGTCAACGCGTCCGACGGTGGCGCGCACTGGCTGCAGACCGGCAATGAATAGCTGTCCAGCTGCACCGCACTTTCTCCCACGCGTAATGCAGCTTCAGCGCCCTGGAACGACTGGTTGCGCAAGCTCACGCTGCCGGCCATTTTTTCCTGCAGCGTGGCGTTCTGCATCGATGAAAGACCGATCAAGGTCAGCAACAGCAGAAACACCAGGCTGACCAGCAGCGCCATACCCCGCTGGGCATGAGACGTCATGGAGGCCTCCCTCATGGCAACCTGTTGCGCAAGGCGGCAACCACGGTGAAGGTTTGATTTTTAACCCGACTGTTCGGGTCGTAGAGTGTCATCGTCAGGCGCACGCTGCGAATTCGCGCGGGGTCGGACGGGTTGGCGCTGTAGCTGGAAGCGGCTACATCGGTGGCCGAATTGGCGAGGCCGAAGAGCACGCTGAAGGCACTGACGTTATCGACCAGTACGAACTGGGCCGGCGTGCCGGGACCGGAGCCCATCATGATTTTGTTATTGCTGAAACTGTAGATCAGCCGCCGTATGGGAAACGCCAACTGCCCCGATGTCAGCGCCGGTGGATTCGTATACGCCGTCGCCGTATTTCGACAGTCGGAAACCACTGTCCAGGCTGGCGCCCCGCCACCCGCTCCCACATCGGCGGCCACCAGGGTCAATTTCTGGTTGGCATTATCCCAGCTGATCGGCGTTATCTGACTGGCAGCGAAGCTCCCCCCTGTACTTGAATCGGTGATCGTCCCCAGGCAGCCAAACATGCCGACCATGCGGATTTCCTGAATCATCTTGCTGAGCACAAAACGCGCATCTTCCTGCATGGCGGCGGCGGCGTTCTGGCTGATGTAGGTGTTCTTGGCGGCGATGAAGATCTGCGCCACGCCCAGCACCACAATCAAACTCAATGCGAGGGCGATCAACAACTCGATCAGCCCGAAACCTCTGCTGGACTGCCTCATGGAGTTGCCACCGGGTCGACCGTGGCGCGACTGGTCAAGACAAAGCTGCGGCGCGAGTTGGCGATATTGGCGGCGCGCGAGTCATCCCAGGTGATGGTGATGGTGTACACGCGCTGATTCAGCGTAACGGTGCCAGTGGCCGTCGCACCGCCGAAATTGACGATATTGGTGGTGAAGTCGTAGAGGTCCTGATCGCGGGCGACGTTCAGGTTGCCCGACGTCGGAGGCGTCACAGTGTAGTCGGCGCCGGAATTGGCGCGGATACGGTCCATCATGTCGTAGGCGATAAAACTCGCCTGGCTGGTCATCCGCGAGCTGTCGGTGTATTTCAGCGCATTGAGCTGAATCGCCGCCGCGCCCAGCAGCCCCACGGTCAGAATCACCAACGCGACCAGCACTTCGATCAGCGTCATGCCCTCCTGTGCATGTTTGCCCCGTTCCCTCATCCGCAACTTCCACCCAATAGAATTCGTCCGTTCAAACACACATTCAGCGTCCTGGTTTGCGCCCCCAATACATAGCTGATCACCACGGGTGTGGCTGGCGCTGACAAACCACCCAGATTGTTGAAATCGATGGCGGTCACTCCTGAGGGTAGCGTCAGACTCGTGCCGCTGCTCAGTGCTGGAACAACCCGCAATACATTGGCCGGCGTGTTCGTACTGTCATATACCGCCAAGTCACCGGTCCAGGCGCCACCAACAGCGATCGGACGAACCCGAATGGAGACGCCCCGGTCGATGGCCTCAAGTCGTGCGAAATTGAGGCCGCGTTGCAGGTCGCCGATTTCGGTGTCTGCCTTGGTGCCTTGCACCGACCGGGTGAACGCCGGTACGGCCAGGGTGATCAGGATCAAAAAGACCGCGAGCGAGACCAGCAGCTCGATCAGCGTGAAACCTTTTGTACGATGATCCATCGGTGCCCTCCGTTGCCGTCGGCTATACCTGCTTCTACACGCTAGAACATTCGACCGCCCGGCGTGCGGTTGATTTGCCATTACTCGCGCACGGAATGCGCGGGCCGCAGCACTCCACGGAGGGAGATGACATGCATCAGCGAGGCTTCAGCCTGATCGAACTGCTCATGGGACTGACAATTGCCGGGATTGTTCTGCTGTTGGTCAGTCCGGCGTTCGCGGCCCTTACAGAATCGAATCATCGCGAGGCGGCGGCAAAGTCTCTTGCCAGTGGTATTCGCAGCGCCAGAAGCGAAGCTCTCGCGCGAAATCAGACCATCGTCATTCATGGCATCAACGACGACTGGGGTCAGGGCTGGCGCATCATTCTGGATATCAGCGGCAAAGGGCCGGAGGACAGCAGCAATCCGCTGCTGATTGAGCGCGTGAGTGGCGCTCGGGTGCCGATTGTTGGCAATTGGCCGGTCAGACGATACATCCGTTTCAGCCATATCGGCGAGCCACAGATGCCTGGCCGGGCGTTTCAAGCGGGGACGCTGCACGTTTGCACAGTCCGCGAACCGGTTAGCCAGCTTCAGGTGGTGCTGGCCGCAACCGGTCGCGTCAGCCTGCGCAGCGATAAGGCTGAGCAGGCGCTATGTCCGGGAGGAAAAAAAGTTAAAGCAGGGAGCGCACGCGCAATTCTTTAGGCATGGAGAATGTGATGTTCTCCTCGCGACCCGCCAATTCATCGGCCCCGGTAGCACCCCAGGCCTGCAACTGCTGGATCACGCCACGCACCAACACTTCCGGTGCAGAGGCGCCAGCGGTGATGCCGATACGCTCGACACCGTCGAACCAGCTTTTTTGCAGGTCTTCGGCGCCGTCGATCAGATAAGCCGGGGTGGCCATGCGCTCGGCGAGTTCACGCAAGCGGTTGGAGTTGGAGCTGTTCGGGCTACCCACCACCAAGACCACGTCGCATTCGTCGGCCAGTTGTTTGACGGCGTCCTGACGGTTTTGCGTGGCGTAGCAGATGTCGTCCTTGCGCGGACCACCGATCGCCGGGAAGCGTGCACGCAGAGCATCGATCACGCGGCTGGTGTCGTCCATGGACAGCGTGGTCTGGGTCACGAACGCCAGTTTGTCGGGATTGACCACCTGCAGCGCGGCGACGTCTTTCTCGTCTTCAACCAGATAGATGGCACCACCGTTGCTGCCATCGTACTGGCCCATGGTGCCTTCAACTTCCGGGTGACCGGCGTGGCCGATGAGAATGCATTCACGGCCGTCACGGCTGTAACGCGCGACTTCGATGTGCACCTTGGTCACCAGCGGGCAGGTCGCGTCGAACACTTTCAGGCCACGGCCAGCGGCTTCGGTACGCACAGCCTGGGAAACCCCGTGGGCACTGAAGATCACGATGACATCGTCCGGCACCTGATCCAGTTCTTCGACGAAGATCGCCCCGCGAGCACGCAGGTCCTCGACGACGAATTTGTTGTGGACCACTTCGTGGCGCACATAGATAGGCGGCCCGAAGACTTCCAGGGCGCGGTTGACGATTTCGATCGCCCGGTCCACGCCGGCGCAGAAGCCACGGGGGTTGGCGAGTTTGATTTGCATGCTGTGCCTCGTGTCTTGCGCGCAAGAAATTAGAACATTACATCCCTGTAGCAGCGAAGCTTGCTCGCGAAAGCGGTGTGTCAGTCGACATTGATGGTGAATGTGATGACGCCTTCGCGAGCAAGCTCTGCCCCTACATTGGACCGCATTCGGTCAGTTACAGCGATTTGACGCTGATGATTTCTACGTCAAAGGTCAATGTCTTGCCGGCCAGCGGGTGGTTGAAGTCGATGGTCACTTGCTCGTCATCGAATTCCTTCACCACGCCAGGCAGCTCAGTATTGGCCGCATCGTTGAAGATCACCAGCAAACCCGGCGACAGTTCCATGTCCTTGAACTGCGAACGCGGGATGATCTGCACGTTTTGCGGGTTCGGCTGGCCAAACGCGTTTTCCGGCTGAATCGTCAGCGTGCGCTTGTCGCCTGCCTTGAAGCCGAACAGCGCTGCTTCGAAACCTGGCAACAGGTTGCCATCGCCGACCTGGAAGGTCGCCGGGGCTTTGTCGAAGGTGCTGTCGACGGTGTCGCCGTTCTCCAGGCGCAGTGCAAAGTGCAAAGTGACTTCCGTGTTCTGGCGGATGCGTTGCTCAGCCAATACCTGTTCAGTCATGAACGGCTTCTCCGGTCTTTTTACTTTTGAACATGTCCAGCGCGAGCATCACGGCCCCGACGCTGATGGCACTGTCGGCAAAGTTGAACGCCGGGAAATACCAGCGGTTCTGCCAATGCACCAGAATGAAGTCGATCACATGGCCCAGGGCGATGCGGTCATACAGATTACCCAGCGCCCCGCCCAGCACTAGCGCCAAAGCGACGGCCAGCCAGGTTTCGTTGCGCCCCAGACGCTTGAGCCACACCACCAGCACCGCACTGACCACCACGGCGATCAGGGCAAACAACCAGCGCTGCCAGCCGGAGCTGTCGGCCAGGAAGCTGAATGCCGCGCCGGTGTTGTAGGCCAGGGTCCAGCTGAAATAATCGGGAATCACCACGATTTGCTGGTACATCTTCAACGAGCCTTCGAAGTAGAACTTGCTGGCCTGGTCGATGACCAGGACCAGCAAGCTCAACCAGAGCCAGCTCAGCCGTCCGAAACGGCCAGCAGCGTTAGGCATAATGACGAACCTCGCCCGCACCGCTGATGTTGTCGACGCAACGACCGCAGATTTCCGGATGCTCCGGGTTCACGCCGACGTCTTCACGGCAGTGCCAGCAACGGGCGCACTTGGCGAAGGCCGACTTGACGATTTTCAGCTTCAGGCCGCTGACTTCGGTGACTACCGCGTCCGCAGGTGCCTGAACAAAAGGCGCCACGCTGGCGGTCGAGGTGATCAGCACGAAGCGCAGTTCGTTGCTCAGCTTGGCCAGGTCGGCGCTCAGCGCTTCTTCGGCGAACAGCGTCACCTCGGCTTGCAGGTTGCCACCGACGGCCTTGGCCGCGCGCTGGATTTCCATTTCCTTGTTGACCGCGACCTTCACCGCCATGATCCGCTCCCAGTAGGCGCGGCCCAGTTCGACGTTGTCCGGCAGTTCGGTCAGGCCTTCGTACCAGGTGTTGAGCATCACCGATTCGTTGCGCTCGCCCGGCAGGTATTCCCACAGCTCGTCGGCGGTGAAGGCGAGGATCGGCGCGATCCAGCGCACCAGCGCTTCGGAGATGTGGTACAGCGCGGTTTGCGCCGAGCGGCGCGCCTTGCTGTTGGCGCCAGTGGTGTACTGACGGTCCTTGATGATGTCGAGGTAGAAACCACCCAGCTCTTGCACGCAGAAGTTGTGGATCTTGGAGTAGACGTTCCAGAAGCGGTATTCGCCGTAGTGCTCTTGCAACTCGCGTTGCAGCAGCAGGGTGCGGTCCACGGCCCAACGGTCCAGGGCGAGCATTTCCTCGGCCGGCAGGATGTCGGTGGCCGGGTTGAACCCGGTCAGGTTGGAGAGCAGGAAGCGCGCGGTGTTACGGATCCGCCGGTAGGCGTCCGCACTGCGTTGCAGGATCTGCTCGGACACCGCCATTTCACCCGAGTAATCGGTAGAAGCGACCCACAGACGCATGATGTCGGCACCCAGGGTGTCGTTGACCTTTTGCGGCGCGATCACGTTGCCCAGCGACTTGGACATCTTGCGACCGGACTCATCGACGGTGAAACCGTGGGTCAGCAGCTCGCGGTACGGCGCGTGGTTGTCGATGGCGCAACCGGTCAGCAAGGACGAGTGGAACCAGCCACGGTGTTGGTCCGAACCTTCCAGGTACAAGTCGGCACGCGGGCCGGTCTCGTGGCCCATCGGGTGCGAACCGCGCAGGACGTGCCAGTGCGTGGTGCCCGAATCGAACCAGACGTCCAAGGTGTCGCTGATCTTGTCGTACAGCGGCGCCTCGTCACCCAGCAGTTCGGCAGCGTCCATCTTGAACCACGCTTCGATGCCTTCGACTTCAACACGCTTGGCGACTTCTTCCATCAGCTCGGCAGTGCGCGGGTGCAGCTCGCCGCTTTCCTTGTTCAGGAAGAACGGGATCGGCACGCCCCAGTTGCGCTGACGGGAGATGCACCAGTCTGGACGGTTGGCGATCATCGAGTGCAGACGTGCCTGGCCCCAGGCCGGGACGAACTGAGTCTCTTCGATGGCTTTCAGTGCGCGCTTGCGCAGGGTGTCGCCGCTGACAGGCTCTTTATCCATGCCGATGAACCACTGCGCGGTGGCGCGGTAGATCAGCGGGGTCTTGTGACGCCAGCAGTGCATGTAGCTGTGTTCGATGATGGTGGTGTGCAGCAGCGCACCGACTTCGGTCAGTTTGTCGACGATGGCCGGGTTGGCTTTCCAGATGAACTGGCCGCCGAAGAACTCCAGCGATGTCACGTAGACGCCGTTGCTCTGTACCGGGTTGAGGATGTCGTCGTTGACCATGCCGTACTTCTTGCAGGTCACGAAGTCGTCCACGCCATAGGCCGGGGCGGAGTGAACCACGCCGGTGCCAGCGCCCAGCTCAACGTAGTCGGCCAGGTAAACCGGCGACAGGCGATCGTAGAACGGGTGACGGAAGTTGATCAGTTCCAGTTCTTTACCGGTGGTGGTCGCGATGACCGAGCCTTCAAGGCTGTAGCGGGCCAGGCACGACTCGACCAGCTCTTCCGCCAGCACCAGCAGTTTGTCGCCAACGTCGACCAGGGCGTAGTTGAATTCCGGGTGAACGTTCAGCGCCTGGTTGGCCGGGATGGTCCACGGGGTGGTGGTCCAGATCACGATCGAGGCAGGCTTGGCCAGGGACGCCAGACCGAAAGCGGCAGCCAGCTTGGCTTCGTCGGCAATCGGGAAGGCCACGTCGATGGTCGAGGACTTTTTGTTTTCGTACTCGACTTCCGCTTCAGCCAGGGCTGAACCGCAGTCAAAGCACCAGTTCACGGGCTTCAGGCCCTTGAACACGAAACCGCCCTTGACGATTTCGGCGAGCGCGCGGATTTCACCGGCCTCGTTCTTGAAGTCCATGGTCTTGTACGGGTTGGCGAAGTCGCCCAACACGCCCAGACGGATGAATTCGGATTTTTGCCCTTCGATCTGCTCGGTGGCGTAGGCGCGGCACAGTTCGCGGGTCTTGTCCGCGCCCAGGTTTTTGCCGTGGGTCACTTCGACTTTGTGTTCGATCGGCAGACCGTGGCAATCCCAGCCCGGAACATAAGGCGCGTCGAAACCCGACAGGGTTTTCGAGCGGATGATCATGTCCTTGAGAATCTTGTTCAGCGCATGACCGATGTGAATCGTGCCGTTGGCGTAAGGAGGACCATCATGAAGTACGAACTTCGGACGATCCTTGCCAATCTCGCGCAACTTACCGTACAGGCCAATGCTGTCCCAGCGCTGCAGAATCTGCGGTTCGCGCTGAGGCAGGCCGGCCTTCATTGGGAAGGCGGTGTCCGGAAGGTTTAGCGTGGCTTTATAGTCGGTCATTTAAGGCTCTTCATTAGCGATTGGCGCTAGGTGCGACAGGGCACGGGCGGCGGCAACATCCGCATTGATCGCCGTCTTAAGCGCCTCCAGAGAGGCGAAACGCTGCTCTTCACGCAGCTTGTGGTGGAAAACCACCGTCAAACGCCGGTCATACAGATCGCCGGCAAAATCTAAAAGGTGCACTTCGAGGTGGGCTTTGCCATCACCTTGTACCGTGGGCCGCACGCCAATGTTGGCAACGCCGGGCCAGGTCTTGCCGTCGATGTCGACGTTGACCAGGTACACCCCGGTCAAGGGCACGCGACGACGCTTGAGTTGAATGTTGGCGGTGGGCGTACCCAGTTGGCGCGCCAGCTTCTGGCCATGCAGGACCCGCCCGGTGATCTGGAACGGACGCCCGAGCAGCCGCTCGGCCAAGGCAAAATCGGCAGCGGCCAGGGCATTGCGGACCTGCGTGCTGCTGACGCGAATGCCGTCCAGCTCGACGGTTTGCGCCGCTTCAACGGTAAAGCCCTGAACGATGCCAGCCTGCTGCAGGAAATCGAAATCCCCTACCCGGTCACAGCCGAACCGGAAGTCGTCACCGACCTCCAGGTGCTGGACGCCGAGACCGTCGACCAGAATGGCATCGACGAATTCACTGGCACTGAGCTTGCTCAGCCGGTGGTTGAAGGCCAGGCACAGGACCCGGTCGACACCTTCGTCGGCCAGCAGCTGCAGTTTGTCCCGCAGCCGGGCCAGACGGGCCGGGGCCGTGTCCGGGGCGAAGAACTCTCGCGGCTGTGGTTCGAAAATCACCACGCAGCTGGGCACGCCCAACTCGATAGCGCGCTCACGCAGCCTCGCCAGGATAGCCTGGTGGCCACGGTGAACACCGTCAAAGTTGCCAATAGTGGCGACACAGCCCCGATGCTGGGGGCGCAGGTTGTGGAGGCCTCGAACCAGCTGCATAACGCGCTTCTTGCTCATAAAGTGGTCGATTATAACCACACCCGGCGGCCGACGACAGGCAACACCGTAACCCAAAGTAATCGAGCCGACAAAACTGCCGGTTCGCCCATGTTTATCGAGGCCCAAGCCTCAGCTCAGCGCCTTGCGATTGAAGTCGCGCAAACGAAAGCCCATCAACAGCAGCATGCCGAAATAACTGATCACCCCGGCAGCGACCAACGCGCCCAGGCGCAGGAACCGCTCCAGCATATGCCCCTGATCCCAGGCCGGCATGAAGTGCATCCCGGCCAGCAGCACAGCAGACATCACCAACACCGCAATCACAAGCTTCAGACCGAATTTGGCCCAACCCGGTTGCGGTTGATACATCTGCTGCTTGCGCAGCTGATAGAACAATAGCCCGGCGTTGATGCAGGCACCGATGCTGATGGCCAGGGCCAGACCGGCGTGAGCCAGCGGGCCGATGAGCACGAGGTTGAACAGCTGAGTAACGATCAGGGTGAAAATCGCGATTTTTACCGGAGTGCGGATGTTTTGTTGCGCATAAAAGCCCGGCGCCAGCACTTTGATCACGATAATTCCGAGTAAACCGACTGAATAAGCGATCAACGCCCGCTGTGTCATGGAGGCATCAAACGCGCTGAATTGGCCGTACTGGAACAGCGAAACGGTCAGCGGCTCGGCCAGAATCCCCAGCGCCAGAGAACACGGCAACACCAGCACGAAGCACAGACGCAGGCCCCAATCGAGGATTCGCGAATATTCGTGGCGATCTTTGCTGGCGTAGGTCTTGGCCAGGGTCGGCAGCAGAATGGTGCCCAACGCTACGCCCAGTACGCCGGACGGCAACTCCATCAAACGGTCGGCGTAATACATCCACGACACGGAGCCGGCGACCAGGAACGAGGCGAAGATGGTGTTGATGATCAGGGAAATCTGGCTCACTGACACGCCGAGAATCGCCGGTAACATCTGCTTCATCACCCGCCAGACACCGCTGTCACGCAGATTCAGGCGTGGCAGCACGAGCATGCCGATCTTTTTCAGGTGGGGTAGCTGATAAAGCAACTGCGCCAGGCCACCCACCAGTACCGCCCAACCCAAGGCCATGACGGGAGGGTCGAAGTATGGCGTGAGGAATACCGAAAAGACGATCATGCTGACGTTGAGCAACGTCGGCACGAAAGCCGGCACCGAGAATCGGTTGTACGTATTGAGGACCGCACCGGCCAATGAAGACAGGGAGATCAGCAATATATAAGGAAAAGTCACGCGCAACAGATCGGTCGTCAGCTCGAATTTTTCCGGGGTATCGGTAAAACCCGGCGCGGTGGCCCAGATGACCCACGGCGCGGCGAGTATGCCCAGCGCGGTGACCAGGGCCAGTACCAGCGTCAGCAGGCCAGACACGTAAGCGATGAACGTTCGCGTCGCCTCCTCGCCCTTCTGGCTCTTGTATTCAGCAAGAATCGGCACGAATGCCTGGGAAAAGGCACCCTCGGCGAAGATTCTTCGCAGCAGATTGGGCAGTTTGAAGGCGATAAAGAAGGCGTCCGTCGCCATCCCGGCGCCAAATGTACGTGCGATGAGGGTGTCACGAACGAACCCCAGAATCCGGGAAAGCATCGTGATAGAGCTGACGGCGGCCAACGATTTGAGCAGATTCATTGAAAGAGTTTGTGCCTGTCGATAAACAGCAGGCGAACAAAGCGCCTACTTATGCGATACTCCGCGCCGCAGCAGCACAGAGCCAAAGCTCGCGAGTTTACAGGTCAAGCGCCGGAAATAAATATCCCGCCTCTTTATACCTACCACTTAGCGGAACGTCTCAACCGCCCTTGACAAGACATCAACTCATCGGCATGATTCGCGGCCTATTTTGTTTGCTATTTCCTAAAAAGTCTTTCGAGGAGCTCGACGGTGGCCAACACACCTTCCGCCAAAAAACGTGCAAAACAGGCTGAGAAGCGTCGCAGCCACAACGCCAGCCTGCGTTCCATGGTTCGTACCTACATCAAGAATGTAGTTAAGGCCATCGACGCAAAAGACGCTGAAAAAGCTCAAGCAGCTTACGTTCTGGCTGTGCCAGTTATCGACCGTATGGCCGATAAAGGCATCATCCACAAGAACAAGGCAGCTCGTCATAAGAGCCGCCTGAACGGTCACGTCAAGGCTCTGAACCTTGCTGTAGCCGCATAAGCGATAAGCTTGTTGAAAAACCGACCTCAGGGTCGGTTTTTTATTGCCTGCGATTTGGTAAACGCCGCGCAAAAAAAATGTAGGAGTGAGCCTGCTCGCGATAGCGGTGCAACACTCAACATTGATGCCGACTGTTACACCGCTATCGCGAGC
>NZ_JASCOM010000137.1:0-15736 GCF_029959925.1 Pseudomonas sp. PS02303 | reverse complement strand
GGCTCGCTCCCACATTTGATCGTATTTTCATGTGAGAACCCGGTCACCTGTGGGAGCGAGCCCGCTCGCGATGAGGCCAGCCAGATCACCACCCTGTCCCTCGCCTACAAATTTCCAACAATTTCACCCATCAATTCCCGCACTTTGCACAAAATGCCGTTAGTCGCCGCCCCCCGCGATGGATTAAAGTAACGCCCCCAGCCCTGGCGTTATTCGAACGTCTTCGGTCACCCTTTCCAGGAACAGTCATCGATGGAACATCGTGAAGCGCTGCTAGCGCTGCGAACCTTTCTTTCAACGCAGATTCTCGGCCAGGAAAAACTCATCGAGCGCTTGCTCATCGCCTTGCTCGCCGACGGCCACATGCTGGTCGAGGGCGCCCCGGGGCTAGCCAAGACCAAGGCCATCAAAGAACTCGCCGAAGGCATCGAAGCCCAGTTCCATCGCATCCAGTTCACCCCCGACCTGCTGCCGGCCGACATCACCGGCACGGAAATCTATCGCCCGGAAACCGGCAGCTTCGTGTTCCAGCAGGGCCCGATCTTCCATAACCTGGTGCTGGCGGACGAAATCAACCGCGCCCCGGCCAAGGTTCAATCGGCATTGCTGGAAGCCATGGCCGAGCGCCAGGTCAGTGTCGGGCGCAGCACTTACGAGCTGTCACCGCTGTTTCTGGTAATGGCCACGCAAAACCCGATCGAGCAGGAGGGCACCTATCCCCTGCCGGAAGCGCAGCTCGACCGCTTCCTGATGCACGTGAAAATCGGCTTCCCCGATGCCGCCGTCGAGCGCCGCATCCTGCAACAGGCCCGTGGCGAAGCCCTGAACGGCGAAACCAAGCCTGAGCGCCGGGTCAGCCAGCAGGCGATTTTTGCCGCACGCAAGGAAATCCTTGGCCTGTACATGGCCGACGCCGTGGAGGAATACCTGGTGCAACTGGTCATGGCCACGCGCACCCCGGCCAAGTTCGACCCGGAGATGGCCGAGTGGATCGCCTATGGCGCCAGTCCTCGCGGTTCGATTGCCCTCGATCGCTGTGCCCGGGCCCATGCCTGGTTGGCGGGTCGCGACTTCGTCAGCCCGGAAGACATCCAGGCCGTGCTGTTCGACGTACTGCGCCACCGCATCATTCTGTCCTTTGAAGCCGAAGCCGCTGGCATCGATCAGGACCGGGTGGTCCAGCGGATTCTCGACGTCGTAGCCGTCGCTTGACCCCCATGAACGCCCTCCTTCCGCCCGAGCCGGGCATCCGCGTCAGCCTCGCCGAGCTGATCGAGATGCGCCATCGCGTGCGCGAAGTGCAGCTGTTTTCCACGCCGAGCCAGCGCAGCCCCCTGATCGGCCTGCACCACTCCAAACTGCGCGGCCGTGGCGTGGACTTCGATCAGGTGCGGGTTTATCAGGCCGGCGACGACGTGCGCACCATCGACTGGCGCGTTACCGCCCGCACCCAGGAGCCCCACACCAAGCTGTTTCACGAAGAACGCGAGCGACCGATTTTCATCATGGTCGAGCAAAGCCGTCGGCTGTTTTTCGGTTCGGGGCTGATGTTCAAATCAGTGCTGGCCGCTCAGGCAGCGAGCCTGATTGGCTGGGCGGCCCTTGGCCATAACGACCGGGTCGGCGGGCTGGTGTTCGGCGACAACGAGCACTACGAAATCAAACCCCGGCGCAGCAAACAAAGCCTGCTGCAACTGCTTAACCGTCTGGTGCGGGTCAATCAGTCGCTGCACACCGAAAGCGAACAGAACCGCGATTCCCTCAACATGGCCCTGCGTCGTGCACGGGAGGTGCTGCGCCCCGGCAGCCTGGTGATTGTGATCTGCGATGAACGTGCCTTGACCGAAGGTTCGGAACAGCAACTGAGCCTGTTGTCGCGCCATTGCGACCTGTTGCTGCTGCCGCTGTCCGATCCGCTGGACCACGCCCTGCCCGCCGCCGGGCTGCTTCGTTTCGTTGAACGTGGCGCGCAACTGGAACTCGACACCCTGAATTTCGACCTGCGCCAGACCTACCGCGCCCAGGCCGAAGCGCGCATCGCCCGCTGGGAATTGCTCGCGCAAAAACTGCGGGTATTGCTGATGCCGCTGAGCACCCAGAGCGAGATGGTCGAGCAACTGCGCGAGTACCTCAACCCACAGAAACCGGGGAAAGGTCGATGAGCAGCCTCGATCAACTGCAACCGCTGATTACCCCGCCGCCCATCGAGTTCTGGCCCCCCGCGCCCGGCTGGTGGCTGTTGCTGTTGTTGCTGCCGCTGATCGGTTTCGGCCTGTGGAAGGCGCGGCGATTCATTCCGAACAAGCGCCCGATCGTACGCGCCGAACAACCGCTGGACCCGGTGCGCATCGCCGCACTCGCCGAATTGGCGCGGATGCCAAAGCCCTACGACGGCGCACCGGCCGGCGCCTGGCTGCAACAACTCAATGGGTTGCTCAAACGCCTGTGCCGCAACCATTACCCCTACAGCCAGAGCCACACCCTCAACGGGCGCAAATGGCTGGCGTTCCTCGACAACCGCTGCCCGGCCGCCGGTCTGACCCGCTGGATGGTGCTGGTCGAAGGCGCCTACAAACCCGAATGCAAACTCGACGACAAGGCCATCGCCGGCCTCACTCAAGCCGTCGATACCTGGATTCGCAAACATGTTTGAGTTCGCCTGGCCGTGGATCTTTGCCCTGCTGCCGCTACCCTGGTTGATGCGCGTCCTGCTGCCGGTGGCCGACAGCGGCGAACCGGCGCTCAAGGTCAGTTTCCTCAATGACCTCGAAGGCCTGGCCCGCCGCCGTGCGCGCGCCAACCTGCCGGCCTGGCGCCAGCAAGCACCGTTCATTCTGTTGTGGCTGTTGCTGCTGATAGCGGCGGCGCGCCCGCAATGGCTGGGCGATCCCCTGCCGATTGCCGCCAGTGGTCGCGATCTGCTGGTGGCCGTGGACGTGTCCGGTTCCATGGATTTCCCCGACATGCAGTGGCAGGACGAAGACGTCAGCCGACTGTCGCTGGTTCAGCACTTGCTCGGTGACTTCCTTGAAAGTCGCGACGGTGACCGTGTCGGCCTGATCCTGTTCGGCAGCCAGGCTTACCTTCAAGCGCCCTTGACGTTCGACCGGCACACCGTGCGCGTGTGGCTCGACGAAGCGCGAATCGGCATCGCCGGCAAGAACACGGCGATCGGCGATGCCATCGGCCTGGCAATTAAGCGCCTGCGCATGCGTCCGGCCCAGAGCCGTGTGTTGATCCTGGTCACGGATGGCGCCAACAATGGCGGTGAAATCGACCCGCTCACGGCGGCGCGCCTGGCGGCCAAGGAAGGCGTGAAAATCTACCCGATCGGCATCGGCGCTGACCCGGAGCAAAGCGGCACCTTGGGGTTCCTGGGGGTCAATCCGAGCCTGGATCTGGATGAACCGGCGTTGATGGCCATCGCCCAAGTCACCGGCGGTCAGTACTTCCGCGCCCACGATGGCAAAGAGCTGCAAACGATCAAGGACACCCTCGACACACTTGAGCCAGTGACCCAACAGCCGACCCAGGCCCGCCCGGCGCAGGCGCTGTATCACTGGCCTTTGGCGCTGGCATTGTTGTTGAGCATGTTGTTGGTGGTGCGCGAGCGTTGGCCGGACAACCCGCTGCAACGGCTCTTTACCAAGGACCTGTTTTTGCAAACGCAATTGCCTGACTGGCGCCAGCGACTCAAACGCCTGCGCCTGCGGAGGCGCCGATGAGTGCGCTGTGGCCGTACTGGTTCCGCCCCTGGTGGTTGCTGTTGTTGCCGCTGTTGGGCTGGCTGCTCTGGCAACTCTGGCATCGACAAAAACGCGCCGGGCGCTGGCAGATGATCCTGCCACCGGCCTTCCACGCTGCTTTGCTGAGCGGTGGAAACGGGCGCGACAGCAAACTGCCGTGGGTCGTCCTCGGCCTGGCGTGGATACTGACCGTCCTGGCCTTGTTGGGGCCGAGTTGGCAGCGCGTCGAACAAATCAGTCAGAAACCCGCCGACCCGCTGGTGGTCGTGCTTGAGCTGACCCCGGAAATGCTCGCCACCGACGTTGCGCCGAACCGGCTGGAACAGGCCCGGCGCAAACTGTTGGACCTGTTGCAAGTGCGCAGCGACGCCCAGACTGCAATCGTCGTTTACGCCGGCAGCGCCCACACCCTGGTGCCTCTGTCGGATGACCTGTCGACCAGCCGTAATCTGCTCGATGCGCTCAAGCCGTCGCTGATGCCCGAAGCCGGCCATCGCGCGGACCTCGCTGTGACCAAGGCCCTGGCACTGCTGAGTCAGGGGGGATTGGGTGAAGGCCGGATCCTGTTGATCGGTTCCACCCTGACGGACCTGGAACGTGAAGGCATTCGCCAGGCACTGGATCGAAAATCGACGCAGTTCCTGATGCTCGGCATCGGCACCGCCGAAGGCGCACCGGTCGCACAGGAGGACGGCAGTTTTCTCAAGGACGACCAGGGCGCGATCCTTGTGCCGTACCTGGACAGTCCAAGCCTGAAAGCTTTTGCCAACGAGCTTGGCGGACGCTATCGCCCAGCGCGACTGGGCGATACCGACCTGCGCGGGCTCGGCCTGCTTGACGGTCCACGCACCCTGCGCAACGACGGCCAGACCTTGCGCCTGGACACCTGGGCCGATCAGGGTTACTGGCTGCTGCTGCCGCTGTTGCTACTGGCGGCGTGCGCCGGTCGCCGTGGCTGGTTGTTCTGTCTGCCTTTACTGTTCCTGTTGCCGCAACCGAGCTATGCCTTCGACTTTGAAGACTTGTGGTTGCGCCCCGATCAACGGGGCCTGCATCTGCTCAGGCAAGGCCATCCGGCGAAGGCTTCGCAGCATTTTGAGGATCCGCAGTGGCAAGGCGTCGCGCTGTATGAGGCCGGCGACTACAGCGGCGCCGCCCAGCGGTTCGCCGAGGGCAACGATGCCCACGCCCACTACAATCGTGGCAACGCCCTGGCCAAAAGCGGTGAGCTGGAAGCGGCGCTGGACGCTTACGATCAGGCGCTGGAACGCCAGCCGGATCTGCGCCCCGCGCAGACCAACAAGGCACTGGTAGAAAGTCTGCTCAAACAGAAAAACGCACCGCCACCGGTTGAGCCGCAGAAATCCGCCGATGACGAGACCAAGGACACCGAGCAAGAAACGCCACCGGGTGCCGCCACACAGCCTGCGGACAACACCCCACCGAAGTCCGACGCCGGGCAGACCACGCCGGACGCCGGGCAACAGGCCACAACACCGCCGAAACCGGGCGCCAATGAAGTCCCGGGCAGCGAGTTGGGGGACGAGCAAAGCACCACACCACCGATGCGGCCGGCCAGCGACAATATCGACGGCGAACAGCGTCAGGCGCTGGAGCAATGGCTGCGCAAGATCCCCGATGACCCGGGCGAATTGCTCAGGCGCAAATTCTGGTACGAACAGCAACAACATCAGGATCAGGAAAAAACGCGATGACCCGCTTCACCCTTTTCATGCTCGCCCTGCTGCTCAGCACCGTCCAGGCTCAGGCGGCGGCGCTGGTCGCCAGTGTCGATCGCAGTCGCCTGAACTCCGGCGAGACGGTCGAACTGACCCTGGAATCCAACGACGTCACCCAATTCGGCAAGCCTGACCTGGCACCGCTGGAACCGCTGTTCGAAGTGCGTGGCACCCGCCAGGTCAACCAACTGACCACCCTGAACGGCGACAACCGCGCTACCACCCGCTGGATCATCACCTTGCTGCCCAAGGAAAACGGCAGCGTGACGATTCCACCGCTGCAACTGGGCGAGGTGCAGAGCCAGCCGATTACCGTGCAAGTGGTCGAAAGCGAAACCCAGGACACCGCGAACAAACTGGCCCCGGTGTTTATCGACGCCAGCCTCGACCAGTCCAGTGTTTATGTGCAGGCCCAGGCCATCCTGACTTTGCGCATCTATCATTCGGTGTCGCTGTACGACGACAGCAGCCTGACTCCGTTGCAGATTCCCGATGCGCGTATCGAACAACTGGGCGAGTCGCGCACTTACGAGAAAGCCATCAACGGCCTGCGTCATGGCGTGATTGAAATGCGCTATGCGATCTACCCGCAACACAGCGGCGAATTGACCATTCCGGCGCAGATTTTCAGTGCCACGCTCGTCGACACCCAACCCACCCAGGACGCCACCCAGGCGCCGAAGTCCGGGAAACTGATGCGTGTCAGCTCCACTCCGATTCTGCTGACGGTCAAGGCCAAACCCATTACCTACCCTGCCGACCTGCCCTGGCTGCCGGCCCGCAGCCTGAGCCTGAGCGAAAGCTGGAACCCGGAGCCGGACCATGCGCAGGCGGGTGATTCGCTGACTCGTAGCCTCACCTTGAAGGCCGAAGGCTTGGCCAGTTCCCAGCTGCCGCCGCTGCCCGCCACCGACGTCAACGGCCTGCGCCGTTACCCGGACCAACCGGTGCTGAGCAACCAAAGCACCGAGCGCGGCCTGATCGGCAGTCGTGAAGAGCGCGAAGCGCTGGTGCCGGGCCGCAGTGGCGCCATCGAGTTGCCTGCGGTGGAAGTGGTCTGGTGGAACACCTTCGAAGATCACCTGGAACACAGCAGCCTGCCGGCCCGAAGCCTGCAAGTGGCGAGTAATCCGAGCATGGTGGTCGATACTCCGGCTGGCACGCCGTCGGTCATGTCCGCAGCCGACAGCGAAACCCTTTGGCGCTGGAAACTCAGCACCCTGATCCTGGCCTGCACCACCCTGCTCGGTTTCGGTCTCTGGTGGCGTGGCCGCTGGCAACCCGCCGTGCTGCGCGCCGCGCAGACCGGCCCGAGCCCACGCACCGTCCTCGACGAACTCAAACGCGCCTGCCAGGCCAACGATCCCTACGCCACCCGCCAGGCCCTCGACGCCTGGGCCCGGCAACAACCGGAAACCCTCGCCGACATGGCCGCCCGCTTCGTGCCACTGTCCGACGCACTGGACGGCTTGAACGGTGCGCTCTACAGCGAAACCGGCCAGCACTGGCAAGGCGAAGAACTGTGGCGGGCGATCAAGGCGATCCCGATTGCCGAACGGGTTCAGGATCCGGTGGGTGACAGTGGCCTGCCGCCGCTGTATCCGAAGTAACACCGCATCATCGTTCATCGCGAGCAGGCTCGCTCCCACAAGGGACGGTACTGGACACAACATTGGAGTCAACGCAGGACCAATGTGGGAGTGAGCCTGCTCGCGATGACGGCCTAAAGATCGCCGAATACTGTAAGTCAGGGCAAAAATACCCCCCTTGACGCACCCAAACGACGGTTTGCCAGTAAACTCCCACTCTTTTCGCCGCCATCAATTTCCACGCGGCCATCACCTTATTTCCTACGGAGTTCGCCTTGCGTCTGTTTCACACCTCCGACTGGCACCTTGGGCAAAACCTGCACGGCCAGGACCGCGATTTCGAGCACGCCTGCTTTCTTGAATGGCTGTTGCGCCAGCTGAAGCTGGACCAGCCTGATGTGTTGTTGATCGCTGGCGATATCTTCGACACGGTCAACCCGCCAGTCAAAGCCCAGGAACGCCTCTACGAATTCATCGTCAGCGCCCACGAGCAGCAACCGCTGCTGACCATCGTCATCATCGCCGGCAACCACGACTCCGGCTCGCGGATCGAACTGCCCGCGCCGTTGATGCGCCGTTTGCGCACCCATGCGCTCGGCCGAGTGCTGTGGCTCGACGACGGTCAACTGGACGCCGAACGGCTGTTACTGCCGTTGCCAGATGCCAGCGGCGAAATTGCCGGCTGGTGCCTGGCGCTGCCGTTTTTGCGCCCTGCCGAAGTGACTGGCGCACAGTTGGGTGACAACTACCTGCGCGGCATCGGTCAGGTGCACGAGTGGCTGATCGAAGCGGCCAATGCCAAGCGCAAGCCTGGCCAGGCGCTGATTGCCATCAGCCATGCGCACATGGCCGGTGGTTCTGTCTCGGAAGACTCTGAGCGCAGCCTGATCATCGGCAATGCCGAAGCCCTGCCCGCCAGCCTGTTCGGGCCGAGCATCAGCTACGTCGCGCTGGGGCATTTGCACAAGCCGCAGAAGGTCAACGGTGAAGAGCGCATCCGCTACAGCGGCTCGCCGATTCCATTGTCGTTCTCGGAAATCGGCTATCAGCATCAGATTCTCGACGTCACGCTCGACGGCGAAAACCTGGTCAGCGTCGAACCGAAACTGATTCCCCGAGCGGTCAACCTGCAACGCATCGGCCCGGCACCGCTGGCCGAGATTCTCTTGCAACTGGCCGACCTGCCGAACATCGATTTGCTGGCCGATATCCAGCGCCAGCCATGGCTGGAAGTGCGGGTGCGTCTCGACGAACCACAACCCGACTTGCGTCACCAGGTTGAAAGCGCCCTTCAAGGCAAAGCCGTGCGCCTGGTGCGCATCGCCGCCGAATATGCCGGCAACGGCAGTCGCGAGGGTGTCGAAGATGGCACCACGTTGATCGAACTGGACCAGCTCACGCCGCAGGAATTGTTCAGTCGTGCCTGGCAGGACAGCTACGGCAGCGAGGTCGATGAGCAAACGCTGAAAGACTTTGCCGAGCTGTTGCAGGACGTGCAGATGGAGAGCGAACAACCATGAAGATCCTCGCGATCCGCCTGAAAAACCTCGCCTCGCTGGCCGGGCCCTTTGAAATCGACTTTACCGCTGAACCGCTGGCGAGTGCCGGCCTGTTCGCGATCACCGGGCCGACCGGCGCGGGCAAAAGCACCTTGCTCGACGCCTTGTGTCTCGCGCTGTTTGGCGCCGTTCCGCGATTGAGCAACGCTCAGGTGTCGGCCAAGGCACCGGACGCCGATGGCGAAATCAGCACCGGCGACCCGCGCACCTTGCTGCGGCGTGGCACCGGCGAAGGGTATGCCGAGGTGGATTTCGTCGGCATCGATGGCCGTCGTTACCGCGCGCGCTGGGAAGCCAATCGCGCTCGCGAAAAGGCCGGCGGCAAGCTGCAAGCCAGTCGCCAGAGCCTGCGCGACATCGATCAGGATCAGTTGCTGGCCAGTCAGAAAGTCGAGTTCAAAACCCAGCTTGAAGCCGTGCTGGGCCTGAACTTCGAACAGTTCACCCGCGCCGTGCTGCTGGCCCAGAGCGAGTTCAGTGCCTTCCTCAAGGCCAACGACAACGAACGCAGCGAACTGCTGGAAAAGCTCACCGATACCGCGCTGTACACCCGCCTCGGTCGCCGCGCCTTCGACAAAGCCAAAGAGGCGCGTGAAGCGCACAAGCTGTTGCAGGATCAGGCCACGGGTGTGACGCCGCTGGCTCCCGAAGCCCGGGCCGAGCTCGATGCGCGCTTCAACGAAGCGCAGCAGCAACTCAAGACCCAGCAAGCGCAGCTCAAACAACTTGAATTGCAGCACACCTGGCTCAAGGACCTGCGGCAATTGCAGGACGAACAACAGAGCGCCACCGAACAGCTGACCAGCGCCCGGCAGCACTGGGAAAGCCTGGCTGGCGACCGGTTGAAGCTGACGCGCCTGGAACAACTGGCCCCGCAACGGCACCAGTTCGCCCGCAAGACCGAACTCACCGCCCAGCTCACCCCGCTGGCGGCGCAGATTCAGCAGCACATCCAACAGCAGGCCGAGTTGAACGAGCGGCAGGCGCAACTCGAACAGAGCTTGAGCGCTGCGCAGACCGCGCTGGTCGAAGCCCAAAGCCAGCACACGAAAAAAGCTCCGTTGCTGCGCCAGGCCTTTGAAGAGCAAAGCACCCTCGCTCGGCTGGTCAAAGACGCCAGTGTGAGTGCAGAGCACAAGCAACAAGCGGAACTGGCCAGCACTCAAGGACAGCACACGATTCAGGGCCTGCTCGAGCAACAAAAACAGGTTGCTGCACGTCTGGAGCGGATTGCCGGGGAGCTTGAGCAAAGCACGCATTTAGCACCGTTGAGCGAGGCGTGGAACGCCTACCGTGATCGCCTGCAACAGCTGATGTTGATCGGTAATCGCTTGAACAAGGGCCAGGCTGAACTGGCGGCTCTGGAGCAAAGCGCCGCCCGCGCCGGCGAAGAACTGGCGGCTCAAAAGCAGCATCTGGAAGTGCTCTACAAAGAAGCCGGTGCCGAGCCGGAAGCCGTGGCCGAACAAATCCAGTTACTGGGCAACTTGTTGCAGGACAACCGCAAACAACTGCGGGCGTTTGAAGAACTGACACGGCTGTGGGCCAGCCAGCAGGAGATCGACAAGCGCAGCGCCGAGCTGACGCAACGCCAGCTCAGCGCCCAGCAGGAACGTGATCGCCTGACCCAGGACGGCGTGAAGACCAAGAACGAGTTGGTCATCGCCGAACAGACCCTGACCGTCACTCGCGAACTGCTGGAGCGTCAGCGTCTGGCCCGCAGCGCCAGCGTCGAAGAACTGCGCGCACAGCTACAGGACGATCAGCCCTGCCCGGTCTGCGGCAGCCCCGACCATCCCTATCATCAACCCGAAGCGTTGCTGCAAAGCCTCGGTCGCCACGATGAAAGCGAGCAGGCCAATGCGCAGAAGGCCGTCGACCTGCTGAAAGAGAAACTCACCGATTTGCGCGGTGAAGTCGGCGGTTTGATTGCTCAGCAAAAAGAACTGCTGCAGCAACAGGAGCAACTCGCCAGCCAGCAACAAGGCCTGACGCCGAGCCTCGAAGCCCATCCGTTGTCGACGCAACTGCTGGCTCAGGACGCGAACAAGCGCGACAGTTGGCTGGCGCAGCAAAACAGCCAGTTGAACCAGAGCATCACCCAGGATGAACAACGGCAGACCGCCCTGCTCACCCTGCAGCAAGACGCGGCTCGCCTTCAGCAGCAACTGCGCAGCGCCGAGGCAGCTAGCCAGCAAGCGACGCAGCACTTGAGTAACCAGCAGCGTGAGCTGGGCAGTGATCGCCAGCGTCTCGACGAAGAGCTGAGCGCCTTCAGCACCCTGCTTCCGGCCGAGACACTGGAGGCCTTGCGCAACGAACCGGCCGCGACCTTCATGCAACTCGACCGGCAGATCGCCCAGCGCCTGGAGCAACTCGAACAGCAACGCGATGAGCTCGGCGAACAGCAACAACGCCAGCAGACACTGGAAAAAGAACAGGACCGCCAACTGGCCCGCGCCCAGGCACTGGAAGCGGCGCAGCAGCAATTCACCGTCCTCGCCGAGCAACAACAGGCTTGCCAGGAACGGCTGACGCAATTGCTGGGCGAACACAGCAGCGCCGAACACTGGCAGCAGCAACTGGATCAAGCCGTCGAACAGGCGCGCACTGCACAGGCAACAGCCCATCAGGAACTGCAAACCGTGCGCACGCGGTTAGTCGAACTGGCCGCTGAACTCAAAGCCAGACAAGAGCGCCTGCTGGCCCTGGAAACCGAAGACCGCGAACTGAGCGCAAAGATCGCCGACTGGCGCGCCTTGCATCCAGAGCTCGACGATGGCGGACTGGAAGCGCTGCTGAGCGTCGACGACCAGCACGTCAGCGAACTGCGGCAGCACTTGCAGCAAAGCGAAAAAGCCATCGAACAGGCCAACGTGCGATTGCAGGAACGGGACCAGCGCCTGCTCAATCATCAGGCGCAACACAACGGCAATCTCGATGCCGAGCAACTCGCCACGGCACTGACAGACCTGCAAAACCTGTTCGCCGCCAGCGAACACCGTTGCGCCGAACTGCGCGCCGAACAGGCCGAGGATCAGCGTCGGCAGAACGCCAACCAAGCCCTGGCGCAGCAGATCGCCGACGCCTACAGCGAGTATCAACGCTGGGCTCGCCTGAATGCGTTGATCGGCTCGGCGACCGGAGACACCTTCCGCAAGATCGCCCAAGCCTACAACCTCGACTTGCTGGTGCATCACGCCAACGTACAGCTGCGACAACTGGTGCGGCGCTATCGCCTGAAACGCGGCGGCAGCATGCTCGGGTTGCTGGTGATGGACACCGAGATGGGCGATGAGCTGCGTTCGGTGCATTCGTTGTCGGGCGGCGAGACGTTCCTGGTGTCGTTGGCCCTGGCGCTCGGCTTGGCGTCGATGGCTTCGAGCACACTGAAAATCGAATCGCTGTTCATCGACGAAGGCTTCGGCAGCCTCGATCCGGAATCCCTGCAACTGGCCATGGACGCACTCGACGGCTTGCAAGCCCAGGGCCGCAAGGTCGCGGTGATTTCCCATGTGCAGGAAATGCATGAGCGGATTCCGGTGCAGATTCAGGTCCAACGCCAGGGCAATGGCTTGAGTACCCTGGAGGTCAAATGAATACGCTGTACTCGTTCCGCCGCTGCCCTTACGCCATGCGGGCGCGCATGGCCCTGCGCTATTCGGGCGTAGCGGTGCAGATTGTCGAGGTCAGCCTGAAAGCCAAACCTGCCGAAATGCTTGCGCTGTCGGCCAAGGGCACGGTCCCCGTGCTGAGTATCGACGGTCAAGTCATTGATGAAAGCCTGGCGATCATGCACTGGGCCTTGGCGCAGAACGATCCGCAGGATTGGTTGCTCAAGGGTGATCCTGCCGGACAGGCGCACATCGCCGCGCTGATTGAAGAGAATGATCAGACGTTCAAGGTGCATTTGAATCGCTACAAATACGCCGAGCGTTACCCCGAGCAGCCGATGGAAACCTATCGTGCTGAGGGTGAGGTGTTCTTGCGCAAGCTGGAGGTGTTGCTGGAGGGACGCGATTATCTGCTGGCGGCGCGTCCGAGCTTGGCGGATGTGGCGTTGATGCCGTTCATACGGCAATTCGCCCATGTCGATCGCGAGTGGTTCGGGCAGACGTCTTATGTGCGGTTGCAGGGGTGGTTGCAGCGGTTTCTGGCGTCAGACCTGTTCACCGCAGTCATGCACAAGTAATCGCCCCTTCTGTGGCCGCTCGCGCTCAGGCAAACACATCACACATCTGCAACACCGAGCAATCCACCTGGAAGGGCCCGAAGAAATCCTCCTGGCGTTTCACTGGTGGATTACCCGCCAACAACCCAAGCGCTTTCGCCGTTTCAATATTACGCGCCAGGTTGTGATTGGCTTCGATGGACCGCGCAACCGAACCCGCCGAGCCCTGCCCTATCCCCAACAGGGAAGCGCCATTGGTCATGAATGCCAGGAAGGCTATGACCCAGAGTTTGCTGCCTTTCATGCCCCTGCCACTCCCGCCGATGCGGCTTGATCGACCACGACGCTTTGAGCACGGTGTTCGAACTGGATGGCGGGATAAGCGACCTGAACAGGCGCTTCAAAGGTGTGCTGCAAATTGGACGAAACGCTGACGATCAGCACCAGAGCCACGTAAAGACCTATGGCCAGGTAGGCGCCGTATTTGGCAGAAGTGAGGATTGAGCTGGCCATGGTGTACTCCGTGGGCATGTTTAAGTGCCCACAGAATCGATCAAAAAAGCGGTGACAACCACTCAGGGTTTTCCATAGTCACCATCAGCTTCATTGATCATTAAGCCCGTCTATCTCAGTCTTGAATAAAACTCATCAAGCGTTCGCGGGCCGCGTCCGGCTCTTGGGAAACGGGCTGAGCAGCCGAAAGAATGGGGGTTGAATAGAGGAACAGAAGAACCACTGCCAGACGCATCGCCATGCTGTCGATCCTTGTTATTAGATGTTGAGTCAAAAAATCAACGTCAAATCTAAATGCATGGCTATGTGATATCAAGCGATACATTGATGGCAATGTGATGCTGTCGTAAACGCGTTATGCAGGAGCGACATCACTCATCGACGTTCGACGTATTTCGATCGATCGGCGCAAGTGACTTCGCTCCTGCATAAAGGGTGCAGGGCTTGAATTTCAGGCTTGGGTCTTGTGATCCAGTGCCGCGTAGAAGTTGGCGCTCTGTTGCAGGTATTTCTGGGTGTAGCTCTGGGCGTGGGATTTTTTGTCGCTGATCTCAACGTTGGCGCTGGCTGGCAGAGCAACGGTGGCGGAGATGGCAGAAGCGGCGATGATGGAGAAGAGATTGAAGTTCATGGCGGTATTCCTCGGATTCAGTTGGCTTGTTTGCCCGATGGGGCCGTGGAGCAAACTTAACCTTCGAGGGTTGGCGCCTTGAAATCTTTTGTAGCATTAGCAGATATCAGCCTCATTAATACAAGGATGCAGGCCCCATCAACCGGGGCCTGCGGCCTATTGACGCACCAGAAACTTGATGTCGCTCGGGGCATCCATCGGCAGTTTCTGTACGGTTTTACCCAACAAACCGCTCTTGGCATCGCGTTCGACCACAACAATCTGGTTGCTCTTCTGGTTGGCAATCAGCAAGAACTGGCCACTCGGGTCGAGGCTGAACTCGCGCGGGTGATCACCGTCCACCGAACGACGTTGTAGCTCCTGAAGATGGCCGGTCGCAGGATCGATGGCAAACACCAGCACCTGATTGGCGGTGCCACGGTTGCTGACGTAAAGGAACTTGCCATCGGCCGAGGCGTGCAACGCAGCGGCGGCCTTGTCGGAAACAGGCTGGCCCGCCGCCAGATCAACCATCTGGGTCTGCTCAAGTTTGCCGTTCTGGTAATCGAACACCGCGACCTGCGCGCTCATTTCCATGGTCAGCCAGGCGTGTTTGCCATCGGCGCTGAACAGCAAATGACGCGGCCCGCTGCCGGCTGGCAACTGGACCGACGCCGGTGTGGCGGCAGTCAACGGTAGCTCCGGATTGGCCTTGGGATCGAAGCGGTAGACAAAGATCTTGTCGGCGCCCAAGTCATTGGAGAACACGTACTGGCCGTCCGGCGAGGAAACCGTCGAATGCACATGCGCCGACATCTGCCGATCGGGATTGACCCGGCTCGACGGGTGACTGCTCATCTGCACCACGGGCTGGAGCTTACCGTCGGCGCCCACGGGCAACACCGCCAACGTGCCGCCCGGGTCTTCAACCACTGAATAGTTGCTGACGAACAAATGACTGGCCTCACCGCTGAGGCTCGAATGCGTCGGCTCGTTGCCCAGGCTCTGCACCTGATTGATCAAGCTCAGTGCATGGGTCTTGGGATCGATTGAATAACTGCTGACGCGCCCGACCGGGTCTTTCTGGCCGGGGCCGTTTTCATTGACCACGAACAAACGCTGCTGATCCTTGGAAACGGTCAGCCAGGACGGGTTTTCACTGGTGACCACTTGCAGCGGCTTGGGGTTGATCTGCCCGGTGGCGCTGTCGAAGTTCAGGCGATGAATCCCCTGGCTCTGCCCCGCCGTGTAGGAACCGACCAGCAACTGATAGTCGTCGGCCGACGCGGCTTCAATGCCCATCGCGCCGATGCTGCCGGCCATCAACAGCGGCCAGAGCTTATGCATCCTCATTCCCTTCTTCCTCGTCGTCACCACCGCCGAACGCGTCCATAGGCACTAGTCGATGCTCACCGGAATCGCCGGTAATGATCCAGCTCTTCAAATCAGGATCGAAAGTCGCCGCTGTGATCTGCGCAATGCTGAACTCCCAACGTTTGAGTGCTCGGCCGTCCATGCATTCGATGTGCAGGTTTTCGTCTTCATCGAGGGAAAAATCGAAGGCGTGCAGCCCGTCGATTTCCAGCATGTCACAGTGTTCGAGGGCGTTGATCAAGGTGTCGGATGCGGCAGTCATGGCAGTCAATCTTTGAATGGGAAAGACGCAATGATAGCTCAATGTGAGGGTGGGTCTGTGTCGCTCATCCAACATGCTGGCGACACAAAAAACTGTGGGAGCGAGCCTGCTCGCGAATGCGGAGTGTCAGTCGATATTGTTGTTGACTGATGCACCACTTTCGCGAGCAGGCT
>NZ_JASCOM010000136.1:0-16041 GCF_029959925.1 Pseudomonas sp. PS02303 | reverse complement strand
AGCAGGCTCACTCCCACAGGTGTACGCATTCCAATGTGGGAGCGAGCCTGCTCGCGATAGGGCCATCACATTCACTGAAGATTCCCAAGGGTCGACCCACGCACAATCAACCGCGCCGAAAAATCCATCGTCCGCACCGGTCCGTCATCCCCACGCAACCGCTTGAGCAAACACTCAAACGCGCTCGCGCCAATCTCCGCCGTCGGCTGGGCCAGCGCCGTAATCCCGCTGCCCACCAGCGGATACCAATCCAGATCATCCAAAGCAATCAACCCGACATCCTCGAACAGATTGCACTGCAACTCGCGCAAGGCATGGGTTGCGGCCAACGCCGCAATGCCATTGGCACAGAACAACGCTTTGTGACCAAGGCCGGGGGTTGTAAGGAAGGTTTTCAGTTGCGCAGTCAGCTCGCTACCGGTTTCGACCACCGCGCCGGTCAGCGCCGGACGCTGCCCGATCTGCGCCTTGAAACTGCTGACCCGCTCAATCCGCGAGCTGGTGCCGTCAAACGGTTCGGTCACCATCAGCACGTCGCGATAGCCGCGTTCCTGCAAGTGGGCGATGGCCATTTCCACTGCGGCCGGGTTGTCCAGACCGACCAGATCACTTTCAAGCTGCTCAACCTTGCGATCCACCAGCACCATCGGCATCTCCCGATGCAGCTCGCGCAACTCATCGCGGTGGTGGCCCAGGGTATTCACGATCAAACCTTCGATGTTGTATGAGCGCAGCAACGCCAGGTGCTGGCGTTCCTGCTCGTCATCGCGATCGGTGTTGCACACCACCAGGCTGTAGCCGTGCTGACGGCAGGCGGTTTCCACCCCGTGCATCACGGCAATCGAATAAGGGTTACGGATGTCGGCTACCAGCATGCCGATCAGGCGAGTGCGGCCGCGTTTCAGGCCGCGGGCCATCTGGTTGGGGCGATAGCCGAGTTGGGCAATCGCCTGCTCGATGCGCAAGGCAATGGCATCGGAGAGCAGGGCGCGATCATCGCCGATGAAGCGCGAGACGCTGGCCTTGGAGACGCCGGCATGTTCGGCGACGTCGAGCATGGTGACGCGGCTGCGCTGGGCGGCGGAGAAATCGTTCACGGTCTGAAACCTTCTTATTGGATTTATCAGGTTAAGTGCCAAGCACTGAAACCGGTTTCAGAAGACACCATTCGTGAGAATGCGTCAACCCAGTAGAGTCTCAGTGCGTAGGAAAAAGGCCGATGAACGGTAGCTTTACCTGTCAGATATGACAGTAGCCACACCACTGAACTCGGCGCTTAATTTCTTTCATTACCAACGAGCAGTTTTATGACCATCAAAGGACTTGCGATATGGCGCCCAATAAACCCCTGACGTTCGATGCGCCAAAAGTTGAAGGTGTAGAAGATCCCGATGTCGATCCAGAGGGGTATATCCCACTTCCATTGCTGCTCACAGGTATTGATGTGGTCGTGCCTTTATGGGACGAACCGGCGACGAAACCGGGCGAAAGGGACATTATGACGGTTCGCTTTGAGCAACCCGGACAACGACCTGTAGTAATAGAAAATATTTATACTCCGGCGGACATGAAGCCTGAATTTATTATTCATGTTGGCCCAGAGCATCTGGTGAATGATGGCGTCGGGGAGTTGTGGTATGAAGTGCTTAATACGGCGGACAATCCATCTTATTCATATCGCCGCAAACTGACAGTAGATCATGCTCCGGTATTGATTGATCTTGAAGAGGCTGATTTTCTATATACAGATCTCTGGGGGAATTATAACTGCGATACCGAACCGCCAATATGGCTTGGTATACATGTTGTTATTCCACCGCTAACCCTGTTTAGGGTTGGTGATAGATGCGAAGTCACATGGAGAGGGTATTCCACACTGAATGGGAGTGGCGTTGAAATCGTTAGCGCACGTTGGATCAATGTGCGCCAGAACTTGAGCGTTACAGAGATTCGGGAAGGATATCCACTTGTCGTTCAGCCCTACGACATACATATAGCGCCGATGGTAAAAAACTCTTCCGCCACCCTGGTTTATCAAGTCTATCGTGGGGCCAGACTTGTTGGTGTGTCAAAAACAGCATTGGTCAAAATCGACAGAATCATCGTTGGTGTAGAGCTCCCATGTGGGCCTTGAGCAATGTTGAATAATGTTTGTTGCGTAAATGGTGTAAGTCGTATTGTTTGTTCTTAATAAGTTCTACTTAACATGTGATGCCAGGAGAATTCAAGATGAACAGCAGAGTTGATAAAGCCATATTGTCCCGAAGAGCTGTGCTTCAGAAGCGTTTCGGTGCGGGAGGCATGTTTGCAAATCCCGTTGGTGTCACGATTACTGATCAAACACTTCCCGGGGGTGACTTGCGTATCCCGCTGGCGGCGCTGTCCGCGCCGCTCAAATACACCATTCCGCGACCTTCGGAGCTTGAGGATCCGGCTGATATGATTCAGTTTACGATCCGTGAGAAAGGTACGACAATCTGGACGGATATAGAGCCCATACAAGAATTGGGGCCTATTGCTGACAGGACATGGCCTTTGCCCAAGACAATCCCGATGAGTCCGTGGATGGTTGAGAAAAACATACCTGAAACGCCTACCGAATATGAACTTCAATACGTTTACTGGTATGGCTCGTTGAACCCGGGGTACTCGGACATCGTTACATACGCCATGGACCGAACTGCACCCTATCGAGTGAAGACTCCAGCTTCGAACCTGTCTCCGGGAGCGGCTATTTTTCCGACCGATTTACCGCCGACCGCTGTTATCGATGAAGCCTACATAGGTAACAACCCGAGCGGAATCACGTTGACTGCCGCGGTCTATGGGAACTATCACAGCACCGACATGTTGCTGGTCTGGGTGGGCATAGCCCCTGATCCTGGGCGTGACGAACCGGTGCTTGAAATCCCTTTGCCTCCCTCGCTCCAATTTACCATCCCCATCAATGTATTCGTAAGTGCTGTTGAGGGTGTCAACACCGTTCGCTATAGAGTGAGGGATCTTGTAGGCCACTTGAGCAAAGTATCGAATCCCGCTTCGCGTGAAGTAAAGCGCATTGCCGACCCGACTGTATTTGAACCACCCGTGGTGCCATTGGCCAGCGACGGTTTGATTGATCTGGGTGACTGTGATCTTGGAGTCACACTTGAGGCGTCGGTGCCCAGCCCGAATGCTACAACGGACACGCTTATGGGGTACTGGGGCCCAGAAGAGTTGGGTGAAAAGCTTGTGAGCAGTGCAATTGATGGAAAGCTGGTTTGGGAGGTTCCTTATTCCATCATCAAGAGCGTGTATGGCAATACCGATGGCGATGAAGAAACCGAGTTCAGTTATGCCATGTTTCGAGGTAACCGTCTTCTTGGCGGGAGTAATGACAAGACATTAGTCAATATTTACTATATCGGTCCGCCTAACCCGAATGAGCCGGATCCCGTGAACCCTGAACTTGAACAACCTGTGCTGACGTTTTCAGGGGGCAGTACGGATAAGGTAGAAGAAGGGGATTACGGTAAAGATGCAACGATTTCAGTTCAATTGTTTGCCACTCCGCCTACTGAAGAAGGATGGTTGGTTACGGTTTATTATGATGGAGTGCAAGTAGGTACGACCATCGCCTTAATCCCGGGTCAGGAAAATACGACACTTACGCGAACGCTTCCCTGGGAAACAATCTTTGATCAAGGTCCCGGAGAAAAACCTTTGCATTGGGTCCTTCATACAGAACAGAACCCAAACCCGGTAGAGTGTATACCCAAGCCTATTCCTGTAGCCGCTTTCCCTATTCAGACTCCTAAGCCTGAGGTGCAGAATCTTGCAGGCCCGCTTCTGAGGATCGGTTGTGCAACATTGAACTTTATACCTCCGGGTGATGGCACTGACCGGCGTAATCTGAGAGTTATCATTCCGAAAAGTGATTACACGCTCCCGGGTGAGACGATCACGTTAAGTTTTGCTGCATATACTGATGAAACTCCACCGGTTCTTGTTCCGGGAACGGATACCACAGCAACTTTGTTGGTGTCTGACCCGTACCCTGATGCGGGGGCTCCAATTGATATCGGTGTGTACGACACTCATTTCAGACCGGCGAACCGGACATATGGTGTACTTAAATACACCATTACCCGATCGGATTCTACGCCCACTCCAGATTCAGCGGAGGCTAAACATTACATGCTGTTTACTAATAGCGAAGGGCAGTACTGCGAAGAAGTAAATCCTGTTCCATGACGTTCGCTACAGACAATGCGACTGGTTGGTCTTAGTCGCATTGTCTTTACGTTGCTTCGAGACCTGTCAGAAGAATCCGATGGTGGGTTTTTCTATGCTGAAAAACAGATAAGTCCTACAGATATGTGCCTGGCTTAACGCTAGCCTAGCGACCCTCGTTTCCATGGTCCCTCTACAAGTGGCAGTGGCCAGATGTTTAGATGACAGGTGTCTACTATGCAAAAAAAGTTAACCACAGTGCCTCCTTTTTCTATTGGTTGGAGTTTGGTGTTTTCTTCCATTCTGTTGCCATTCTCATCAACGACCATGGCAGGAAACCTTGTTGGCGGGACGACAACCATTACAGGTGGTACTCCCGAGCAATGGTCGCTTAGCTCAGATGCCACATTGAACGTCAATGGCGCTCAAGCATTGTTCATAAACACCGACAGTTCGACACTCAATGTCAATGCAGGTATTACTCAACAGATTACAGCCCGCAACGGCTCTCAAGTTAACCTGCGTGGAGCAACCGTCTCGGGCGTTGGCGGTCTGGCTGCCGTGGTACTAGTCAATAGTCAGGCCACTATCGACAACAGCACGATCACTGGCAATCGTGTCGGGCTCCAGGTAGTACGCGATGTGAGTACCTCGACGGGGTCTACCGCCACCGTTAGCGGCAACAGCAACATTACCGGTGTGACGGGCGGGGCCCTGGTGAGTGCATTCAGTCGTTTGGATGTCACTGATTCGAAGATTCAGGGAACAGGTGCCACCAGTTACGGATTGAGGTTGGCCAGCGGTCACGCCACGGCAACCGACAGTACGATCAAAGGGGGACAAAACGGTGTGACGATCGGGCTTGACGCAAACTCTATCCAGCCCGCGACACTCAACCTCAACAATACAACTGTCGAAGGCGTAACGGGTTCGGCCATTCAGGTTGATTTCGCCAATGCAGGCTCTTCGACTGCGACGATCATGCTGAACAACTCCCGACTGGTGGCAGGCAACGATACCTTGCTCGATGTACGAGGAGGGGCTACAGCCTCGTTGACTGTCAATAACAGTACGTTGAGCGGCAATATCGTCAATGAAGCAGGCAGCACCACTGACCTGGTCTTACAGAACAATTCGGTTCTGACAGGCAACCTGGAAAATGTCTCTCGTGCAACCATCAATGACTCTTCTCGATGGGTACTGGTGGGCGATGGCCACATAGACAATCTGACGTTAAACGGTGGCACCGTTCGTTTCGGCGCCGTCAATGAGTTTTATCAATTGAATGTGGGGCAGCTTGCTGGTAACGGTCGCTTCGAGTTGGGAACTGACTTCGCTACGGGACAGACAGACCTGCTGAATGTGACAGGATCGGCAAGCGGTCGACATGAACTGGTCATCAGTAGTTCTGGGGTGGACCCCGCCGCCGGTCAACCGGTTCGGGTAGTGCAAACAGGGGGCGGCGATGCGCAATTCTTTATGGTTCGGGATGTAGACCTCGGGACCTTCTCCTATAGCGTGGCGAAAAGTGGCAACGACTGGATTCTCGATCCAACGACAAGGTCAGTCAGCCCAGGCGCGCGCTCGGTGCTGGCTTTATTCAACACGGCATCGACCGTGTGGTCCGCCGAAGCTACTTCACTGCGTTCGCGCATGGGAGAGTTGCGATTCAATGGTGCCGAAGGCGGAGCATGGGGTCGCACCTATGGCAACAAATACAACGTAGCCGATGGTTCAGGTGTTGGATATCAGCAAACCCAACGAGGTTTTACGTTGGGGGCCGATGCTCCGCTGCCATTCGGCGACGGACAATGGTTGATAGGCTGGATGGCGGGGCATAGCAAGTCCGACCTGAATCTTGATGGCGGTACTTCCGGTACCGTTACCAGCAACTATCTGGGAACTTACCTCACCTGGATCGATGCCCGTAGTGGTTACTACCTGGACGGAGTTCTTAAATTAAACCGCTTTCGCAACGAGGCCAAAGTTGGCCTGAGCGATGGACACAGGGCCAAAGGTGATTACGATAATACCGGGCTGGGTGGCTCCTTGGAATTTGGGCGGAATATCAAACTGGCTGAGGGCTATTTCTTTGAGCCCTATACAAAGTGGTCAGGCGTGGTCATTCAGGGCAGGAGTTTCACTCTGGACAACGATATGCAAGCTGATGGAGATCGCACACGGTCATTGGTGGGTGAGGCTGGCGTGACAGCTGGACGCACTTTTGCACTGGAAGGCGGTCTGCAAGTTCAGCCCTATGTACGGGTCGCACTGGGTCACGAGTTCGCCAAAAATAATGAGGTCAAGGTCAACGATAATGTGTTCAATAATGATCTCTCAGGGTCCCGAAGTGAGATTGCCGCAGGTTTGGCTCTCGCCATGACGGATCGCCTGCAAGTGCACATTGATGCGGATTACAGTAAAGGGAAAAACATAGAGCGGCCGATCGGCTTGAATGTAGGTGTTCGTTACGGTTTTTAAGAAGCCAATGGTGGTGATTAAATAAAAAAGGAAGCGACGGCTTCCTTTTTTATTGAGCGTTTCTTTCATGGCGTTGTTAGGCAGCCTGTCTGGTGCTGCTGTTTTTACGAGCGCTGGAGATATCGCTTTTTGAGTTGAATTCGAGATTGAGCGTTAAGGTTTTATCTTCGTCATCATCCTGGTTTTCCAGAAGGACGTCTTTGAGTTCTCCAGAGAAAACACCCGTAATGTTATCGTACTTGATGTCAATCGTTCCGCTTTGCTGCATGTAAAAGACGGGGCCTGTGGATTCGGTATTGTCCACAAAGGTTACCCGCACCTCGCTGGAGTCGGGGCTGACGGTATAACTGCCCTCTACCAAGTCTTTCCTGGCTGACACGTACACTTCTTTTGTGGTGGACTCCGGGCGTGGTGCACGTTGCCTGGCAAACATGACATGAGACTCGCCGTGGGGTGGTGGGAAAGTCTCTGATCTCAACTCTACCAACTGCGCGTTGAACGCGATTCCGTCGCCAATAGTTCCATTGCAGCTACCGGATCGGGGGATGTTGTTGATGCTGTTCATTGAAGTTATCTCCGCGATTATGACTCGAAATATCCTGGCAATAGAGCATCCGGGATGACATATCAGAGCGCTTAAAAGCCGACCTGTAAACTGACATGCTTGACAGTTTACAGGTCCTTATAAATGTGATTTTTTCTTGCGGTAGGGGGGACTATCCGATCCAGGCACTGAGCCACGTTGAGCCCGCCAGCAACAAACCCATGGAGCGATTGAAGTATTGCAACGCTTTAATTGAATGGAGTCTTTTTTTCACACTTGATCCCAGCAGCGCCCAGGCAGCCATGCAAGGCAGAGCTATCGCAAAAAAAACAAAACTCAATAACAAAACGTGATGCATACGATCGGAGCCGTTGCTGGCAAAGACACTGATGACCGCCATGGCCATCATCCAGGTTTTTGGGTTCACCCATTGCAGGCCTGCGGCGGTAAAAAGTCCTGGGCGCCGATAGCTGTCAGATAAGTCAGGATCAAGGGCTTGGGTGGGCGAATGGAAAATCTGCCAGGCCAGGTAGGTCAACCAGGCAACGCCTAGCCACTGCATGGCGTATTGCAGCGCGGGAATCTGCTTCAGCGATTCGCCCAACCCATAACCCACCAGCAGGACGATGAGTGCAGCACTGGCGCAGGCACCGAAGATGATTGGCAAAGTTGCCTTGAAGCCATGCCGGGCGCTGTTGCTCAGTACCAGAATGTTGGTCGGCCCCGGTGTGATGGAAGCAACAAAAGCAAACAGCAAAAAAGGCAACAGCGAGGGGGAAGTGGACGGCATGACAAAGGACTCCGGGAGTGATCTGAAGTGCCGATCCTCACAAGTTCTGTTTCAAGCGTCTGGAAGATTTGAGCAGCGCTTGCGGTACAACGCCGGCGTCAAGCCATAAGCCCGGACGAACCAGCGTCCCAAGTGGCTCTGATCGGCAAACCCCAACGCCGTCGCCACCGCCGCCGGTTGTTCGCCACGGGCCAGCATCCTCCGGGCGGTAGCCAAGCGCAATTGCACCAGATAGGCATGCGGTGCCAGACCGTAGGCCGCCTTGAACGCTCGAGTCAGGCGGAAGCGGTCGATCCCGGTTGCCACAGCCAGCTGGTCAAGACTTATATCGTTTTGAGCGTTGGCGTGCAGATACTCCCGAGCCCTCTGTGCCACCAGCGGCAGGCGCGGGTCTACGCCATAGCGGGCGCGCCAGTGCAAATGGCTGGTCAGGCGTTCGAGAAGGCCGTCGATGGCACTCTGGCGGACGATTTTCAGTTCACCGCCATGCAGGGTTTCAAAGGCAAGGCTGGTGGCCTGAGCCAGTCGGATGTCGCTGGCGAGGGTGGTGGCGAAACTCAACTGGCTGTCAAGCGGTGCGTCTTCGAACAGCGTGCTCAGTTCACGTTCCAGCCACTGCGGATCAAGGTACAACATGCGGTAGGTGAAACCATCCTCTGTCGGCGCCTCACCGTCATGGATGTCCCCCGGTTCGAGCAGGAACACCTTGCCCGGGGTGCTCTGATGCCTGGCACGCCGACAATTGAACTGCTGGACTCCTTGCTCGGTCACGCCCACCAGATAGCTGTCATGCCAGTGCGGATCGTAAGCGTGGCCCTCGAAATGCGCGCGCAGGGTCTCGATACCGGTGTCGGCATCCTGGGCCAGGTCGATCCAGTTGGCGTTGCTCATGGCAGCCTGCGTATGCGGAAGTCACGGGTGCAGGTTAGCGTGTAGCCAGGGGGGCGTGTCTAGAAGGTTTGTGCGACGGGCGATGGGGGCGCGGGCATACGTTGAAGGTTTTATGCCTGCGGGCGGTTGATACAACCTCCCACAGGCATGCGTTAAATGTTTTATACCTTTTGACGGGAAGCATGAAGCCTGTGGAATACAGCGTCAATGCCTTCGACATTGAATACGGCGCTCAGATCGAAGGGGATATCGTCCGACCCCACCAGCCTGCAGGAGGTGCTGCCGTGGATCCGTTTGGACTGTTCATCAAGCGTGAATTTAACGGTGCCCTTGATGACGTTATATTCGTAGAACACGCCACCACCCTCTGGTAGCCGGACACAGTAAACGTCGAGTTTATCGGCCGGCAGGCCATGTTCTCCGCTGAAAACGTCTGCGTGAAAACTGAACGTAAAGCCGACGTAGAATCCATCCTGTAGTTCACTCTGGCCGCTGACGGACCAAGAGGCAGGAATGCTGGGAGTAGGGCGTGGAAAATACCTCAACGAGACATCGTCCGTGTCGAAGTTTTTAAGTGGGCCTCCAATAAACGTAGCGTTGACGCGGCCGGTCGATTTGGCATGTTTCTGAAGGGCGGGAATTCGTTTATCAGTCATGATCGTTCCTTCGGTTCATTAAAAGTGAGGGCTGCGATTTGTTTGTTCGCAGCTTCAGAGTTACGCCGAATGGGTACTTTGTATACTGTCAGAGTTGACAGTTGAAACACTGGCTTCTATATGTTTTTAATAATCAGTTAAACAGCCCCGCCGCAATGTTGATCGAAAACCCCAGAATCGCCGTATTGAACAAAAAACCGATCAATGATTGCGCCAGCACAATCTTGCGCATATTCCGAGTCGCCACACCCACGTCCGAAGTCTGCACGGCCACGCCGATGGTGAAAGAGAAATACAGGAAGTCCCAATAATTGGGTGTTTCCAGTCCTTCAGCGAAGCGCAACGCCAAGTCTTCGCCGTCCCAGGTATAGAACAGGCGAGCGTAATGCACGCTGAAAATCACCCCGATCAACAACCACGAGCCGATGACCGTCAGTGCGGTGAAGCCGTAATGCAGGAGCTTGCGGGTGGTTTCCAGGTCCTTGCTGCCGGCCAGTTCGAAGGTGATGGTCGCAAGGCTGGCAAGCGCGGCGATGCACACCACGAACAACACCAGCCCGGCGTTTTCGTCTTCGATCTCGGCGATGCGTTTCACGTCTGGCGCCTTGGCACGGGCGGCGAGCCAAAGCATCAGGATCAGGTAAGTCCAGACGCCGACGTTCCAGCCAATGAGGATTTTGCTGATGATCGAATCGGCCGGAGCCAGAATGCCCGCCGCGACGCCAAGGGTGGCGGCGGCGGACAGGCGAGGGTGGGTGCGGGCCAGGAAGGGCATGAAGGCTCAAGGTCAGGGGCTTTGCAGCACCATAGCCCTGCCTTGAGTGGTGCGGCAAGAGCGGGGCTTTTGCCTATTATAGAAACGCTCAGGCCGGACGCTTTGTGCCGTCGAAATTGAACAGCCCTTTTTTCACGTTGACAGTCTTTGACCCGTCCGAGCGTTCGGCTTCGAACACGATGGAACCCGCCAAGACATCCAAGGATGAATCTTCGTTTAGTTGGACGGTGTCGAGCTGGAGCTTGCCGTCAATGGAGAGATAACTGCTTATCCCGGAGGAATCAAATTCGATGTACATCGCGCGAACTTCGGCGCTGTCCCGGATGAGTGTGTATTCCTTGTTGGTCTCTAACGTATTGGCGACAAACAGGACGATGACAGCATTCGGGGAGCCGGGTTGTTTGGACCAGGCCCGCCAATGCTCAACTGGGAAATTGGTGTCATTACCAGGGTTCGCGGTCAGGTCAAATTCAACAGCACTGTATTGTTTCACGTCCTCGCCGTCTTGAACCTCAGCAGTGAAGCTCCCGGTCGCTTTGTGCTCCTTCGGTCCGGTCAGGCTTGCATCAAAACCTGCAAGGTCGAACGCCCCTTCAGTCACTGTAACGAGTTCATGTGTTGGAGACACCGCATCGAACTTGAAACTGGCGGTAGCTTTTTCCTCTTTTTCGTCGATGGTGAAAGTTACTTGCCCCTTGTCAGCGATGAACGGACTGGCGTCTGGTCCATTAAATTCCCAAAAGGTAGCGTTGACTGTGTTGGGGTTATTGACGTCCTTATCAATCATGTAAACCTTGTTTGTCACACTGCCCTCATACGGGATCCTGAAGATGAAATCGTAAAAATGGGCTTCGTCTTCCTTGACGTTATGAGTGGCCATTGCATACCAACGACCTTCACCAGCGTCTTTGTAGAGCTTCATTTTTGTTTCGTCGCCCACGAAGTCTCCGCGCTCGCCAAGATTTGCGGTGCATGTTCCGGTAGTGGCATTGGGTGTAAGGCTGATTTTTTTCATCAGGGCATTCCTTCGCTGGTGTTGATCTCGTGCTCAACGACCTGGTTGAGCGTTGAACCCAGCGTAAAGAGGAATGCAGACCCCGTGAACTGTCAGATCTGACAGTTCACGGGGCCGTGAGGGCATAAAAAAAATGCTGTTTATAGAATGAACGGTTCAGTCCTTTTTCTTGAAACGAACAACCCACTTCATCACCACCACAAAAAACACCGGCACAAACACCACCGCCAGCGTCGCCGTGATCATCCCGCCGATCACCCCGGTGCCGATTGCTTGCTGACTCGCCGAACTGGCCCCGGTAGCAATTGCCAACGGCACCACACCCAGAATGAACGCCAGCGACGTCATCACAATCGGCCGCAACCGCAAGCGCGCGGCTTGCAGCGTGGCGTCGATCAAGTCATGCCCTTCGTCGTACAGGCTCTTGGCGAATTCGATGATCAGGATCGCGTTCTTCGCCGACAGGCCAATGATGGTGATCAGTCCGACCTTGAAGAACACGTCGTTGGGCATCCCGCGAAAGGTCACGGCCAGCACGGCGCCGAGCACACCCAGCGGCACTACCAGCAGCACCGATGTTGGAATCGACCAGCTTTCATACAGCGCCGCCAGACAGAGGAACACGATCAACAGCGACAGCCCGAGCAGAATCGGTGCCTGACTGCCGGACAAACGTTCCTGCAACGACAACCCGGTCCACTCCTGACCCAACCCGGCCGGGCCGAGCGCAACCAGCCGCTCGATTTCCGCCATGGCTTCGCCGGTGCTGTGGCCGGGCGCCGGCTCGCCGGAAATGCTGATCGCCGGGTAACCGTTGTAACGGGTCAACTGCGCCGGGCCCTGGGTCCATTTCGCCTGGACGAAGGCCGACAACGGCACCATTTTTCCGCCGTCGTTACGCACGTGGATCTTCAGCAGATCGGCCACCTGGCTGCGTTGATCGCCTTCAGCCTGAACCACCACCCGTTGCATCCGCCCCTGATTGGGGAAGTCGTTGATGTAGGCCGAACCGACCGCCGTGGAGAGCACGTTGCCAATGTCGGCAAAGGACACGCCCAAAGCGTTGGCCTGTTTGCGGTCGACTTCCAGCTGCACTTGCGGCGCCTCGGCCAGCGCGCTTTCACGGACGTTCATCAGGATCGGGCTTTTCTCGGCGGCGGCGAGCAATTCGCTACGCGCCTTCATCAGCGTGGCATGACCGAGGCCGCCACGGTCCTGCAAGCGGAACTCGAAGCCGCTGGAAGTGCCGAGACCGTCAACCGGCGGCGGCAGCACCGAGAAGGCCACCGCATCCTTTATCTGGCTCAGGGCAATGTTGGCGCGGTCGGCAATCGAACTCGCCGAGTCGTCGCTGCCCCGATCCGACGAATCCTTCAGCGTGGTAAATGCCAGCGCGGCGTTTTGTCCGCTGCCGGAAAAACTGAAACCGAGAATCACTGTGCTGTCGCCGACACCCGGCTCAGTGGCGTTGTGCGCTTCAACTTGTTCCACGACCTTGACCGTTCGGTTTTTGCTCGCGCCCGGTGGTAGCTGAATGTCGGTGATGGTGTAGCCCTGATCCTCAACCGGCAGAAACGAGGAGGGCAGGCGACTGAAACACAGGCCCAGACCAATCAGCAGCACGCCGTAGATCAGCAGATAACGGCCCGTGCGTTTCAGTGCATACGCCACCCAACCTTGATAACGCTCGGTCAAACGATCGAAACCACGGTTGAACCAACCAAAGAACCCGCTCTTTTCGTGATGCTCGCCCTTGGCAATCGGCTTGAGCAGCGTCGCGCACAGCGCCGGGGTCAGGGTCAGCGCAAGGAAGGCGGAGAACAGGATCGAGGTGGCCATCGACAGCGAGAACTGTCGGTAAATCACCCCGACCGAGCCCTGCATGAACGCCATCGGAATAAACACCGCCACCAGCACCAGGGTGATGCCGATGATTGCCCCGGTAATCTGCTTCATCGCCTTGCGCGTCGCCTCTTTGGGCGACAGGCCCTCGGTGGCCATGATCCGCTCGACGTTTTCCACCACCACGATGGCGTCATCCACCAGAATGCCGATGGCCAATACCATGCCGAACATGGTCAGCACGTTGATCGAGAAGCCCAGCGCGAGCATGGTCGCAAACGTGCCCATCAGCGCCACCGGCACCACCAGCGTCGGGATCAGCGTGTAGCGGATGTTCTGCAGGAACAGGAACATCACCGCAAACACCAGCAGCATCGCCTCGCCGAGGGTGTAAACCACTGTGGTGATCGAGACTTTGACGAACGGCGAGGTGTCGTAAGGAATCTTGTATTCCACGTTCGCCGGGAAGTAGCGCGCCAGTTCATCCATCTTCGCTCGCACCAGGGTCGCGGTGCTCAGCGCATTGGCGCCCGGCGCCAACTGTACGCTGACGGCGGTGGAAGGCTTGCCGTTCAGGCGCGTGCCGAACTGATATTCCTGGCTGCCGATCTCGACCCGCGCCACGTCCTTGATGCGCACGGTGGAACCGTCGGGGTTGGCTTTGAGGACGATGTCGGCGAATTCTTCCGGCGTCGACAATTGGCCTTTTACCAGAATGGTCGCGGTGATTTCCTGGGTGGTGCGCGTCGGCAAATCGCCGATGCTGCCGGCCGAGACCTGGGCGTTCTGCGCGACGATGGCGGCGTTGACGTCGCCCGGGGTCAGGTTGAAACCGATCAGCTTCTGCGGGTCGATCCAGATGCGCATCGCCCGTTCGGCGCCATACAACTGGGCTTTGCCGACGCCGTCCAGACGCTTGATCTCGTTCATCACGTTGCGCGCCAGGTAATCACTGAGCGCCACATCGTCGAGCTTGCCGTCGCTGGAAGTCAGGGTGATCAACAACAGGAAACCGGCGGAGACTTTCTCCACCTGCAAGCCTTGCTGATTGACCGCTTGGGGCAGCCGCGATTCCACGACTTTCAGCCGGTTTTGCACGTCGACCTGAGCCATTTCCGGGTGGGTACCCGGCTGGAAAGTGGCCTTGATGGTGGCGCTGCCGAGGCTGCTCTGGGATTCGAAATACAAAAGGTGATCAGCGCCGTTGAGCTCTTCCTCGATCAGGCTGACTACGCTCTCGTCGATGGTCTGCGCCGAAGCGCCGGGGTACACGGCGTAGATTTCGATCTGCGGCGGCGCGACGTCGGGGTATTGCGCCACCGGCAACTGAGGAATGGCCAAGGCGCCGGCCAGCAGGATGAACAGGGCAACCACCCAGGCGAACACCGGGCGATCGATAAAGAACTGCGGCATAAAAAGCGTCCTGCTTACTGACCAGAAACCTGGGCAAGTGGAAGAGGGGTGTTGTCGATCTGGACTTTTTCACCGGGCTTGGCGTGTTGCAGGCCTTCGGTGACGATGCGGTCGCCGGGGTTAAGGCCGGCGGTGACGATCCAGCGATCGTTCTGTACCGCGCCCAGTTCTACCGTTTGCTGGCCGATGCGTTGCTCGGCGTCGATCACCAACACCTGGGCAATGCCGGCGCTGTCACGCTGAATGGACCGCTGCGGTACGCTGATGCCTTGCTGATTGACGGCTTGTTCGAGGCGCACCCGCACGAAGCTGCCCGGCAGCAAGTCGAGGTCCGGGTTGGGGAACTCGCTGCGCACGATGATCTGGCCAGTGCCCGGGTCGACAGTGATGTCGGTGAACAGCAGCTTGCCCGGCAGCGGGTAAAGGCTGCCGTCATCCTGAATCAGCGTGGCTTTGGCCTGGCCCTGGCCCACTTCCTTCAACTGCCCGGAACGGAAGGCACGGCGCAGGTCGTTGAGTTCCCGGGTCGATTGGGTCAGGTCGGCGTGAATCGGGTTCAGCTGCTGGATCAGTGCCAGCGGCGTGGTTTCGTTCTGCCCGACCAGCGCACCTTCGGTCACTAGCGCGCGGCCGATACGCCCGGAAATCGGCGCAGTGACGGTGGCGTAGCCGAGGTTGAGTTTCGCCCGGTCCACGGCGGCCTTGCTGGCGGCGACATCAGCAGCGGTTTGCCGGGCACTGGCCCGGGCGTTGTCGTAATCCTGGCCGCTGATGGCGTTGCCTTCGATCAACTGGGCATAACGCTGTTCCTGCAATTTGGCCTGGAACGCATTGGCTTCAGCCTTGCGCAAGGACGCTTCGGCGCTGTCGAGGTCAGCCTTGAAGGGCGCCGGGTCGATACGGAACAGCACATCGCCTTTTTTGACGTCGCTGCCTTCGCGAAAGGTGCGTTGCAACACGACGCCGGCGACCCGGGCGCGGACTTCGGCAATCCGTGGCGCGGCAATCCGCCCGCTCAGTTCACTGGTGATCGACAGGGGCCGGGCTTCGACTGTTTCGACGCGCACCGTGGCCAGAGGCGCCTGTTCTTCGGCGTTCGAGGACTTGTCACAAGCGCTCAGCGTCAATGCCAGCGCCATCAGGCTGAGCTTGGCAAGCAGGTTCTTTGACATGTAATTACCCCAATAATGACTGCCCGCATCCTACGGGGAGGCGAGGAGAGTAGCGGTGAAGCTTTGTTGGTGCTGTGTGAAATTGTGTAAGGGTTTTGCTCGCGGGCGTGCGGGGGCGTATATCCTTGGCCGCTTGAAACTTTTTGCGCCTGTCAGGCCGCCTTCGCGGGCAAGCCTCGCTCCTACCGTTAATCGCATTCCCTCGTTGGAGCGAGTATGCGCATTTCCCTGTAGGAGCGAGGCTTGCCCG